>JBGORM010000008.1 GCA_041538185.1 Melioribacteraceae bacterium 4301-Me
GAATCCCGACGAAGTATGTCGGGATGAAGCAATCTCTAAGGAACTAGACAAACCTCATTCCTGTCATTGCGAACGAACGAAGTGAGTGAAGCAATCTCAAACAAAAAAAGTAAGATGATGAATTTTTTCAGCAGCAGATAAAAACGAATGCTTCAGCGGTTGTAGGGTTGAAATTCCTTTAACTAATTATACTTTGAAAAACAAAAATTAAGGATAAGGTAATAAGGTTAATCTTCTTTTTTGGTAGTGATGTTACTAAGGTTATTTGAAAGTAAAATGTGAATTCACCACCTTGTGGTAAGGTTTTGTTTATGCTATAATTTAGTCAAAAGCTTCATTAGTATGATTACTTTATTGAAATCCTATCAGCTTGCTATCAGCTTGTTTGTAAGTCAACTAAAATCATTTCAATTGTAGGGTTTAAGGGTTCTTCACCCATTACGTTCTCCGTGAATTCTCTGTGGTTCTCCGTGTAACTAATAAGGACAAGTCTGCATTTCAAAAACGGTGTTTTTTCGTTGTCACCTTCAAAAAATATTACTAAAACAATCAAAATTACATTATAAATTCAAAGTGCCCTTTGTCTTACAACGTAACCACTGATAAAAAATAAAATCAAAGCTAAAGTAAATCGTAAAAAAAACGATAATAAGGAGAAAAATAACATTTCATTTTAATAACGGGGTCTCACGATGAAAAGAACAATACCATTTGTTTTTATTCTCTTTTTAATAATTAATTATTATTCAAATACTTCAACATACGCGCAAGCTGGCGATGAATATATTGCAATTGCAGATGTTATGCCAGAGCCTGAAGGCGGTTTAGCAGCAATAAATAAATTAATTGTTTACCCTCAAATTGCTCAAAAGGCAGGCGTTGAAGGCAAAGTTTATGTTTTGGCTTTCATTAACGAGCACGGCGGCGTGGATGATGTGAAGGTTATTAAAGGTATAGGTGCCGGCTGTGATGAGGCTGTAATCGATGCAGTGAAGAAAACTAAATTTAAACCTGGACTTAAAGGCGGTGCCCCTGTAAAGGTTAAATTAACTATGGCGTTTGTATTTAAGTTAACTTCTTAATAAAAAATTAAAAAGCAGGTATTAAAATGATTAAATGGTTCAACAACTTGACTATAATGAAGAAAATCCAAACCGGATTTACCCTTCTCGGTGCAATTTGCACTATTGTTATTCTTGTGGGTATCTACGAAATCTACAAGCTAAGAAATGTTAATGAAGAAGTGTTTCAAAAATTTGTAGAACCCACACTAAAAGTCGACCGCATTTATTCTGAATTCAACGATGTACAATTTACTCTTATGAAATTTACTATTCCCGCATTTGAATCACAGACGAATGAAAATCTAAAGATATACCAAGAGAAGAAAGCAAAAATAACGGGCTATATTGATTCCTTACTATCTCAAAACCAAAACGAAAAAATAACTGAAAACTTAAATAAAGTTAAAAAAACTTGGGATGAGTATACATCTGTTGTTGCAGATGGAATTTTAAGCGCAACTGCTATAAAAGATTATACTATGGCAGCAGAAATTGCAACTTCCTCTGGTGAAGAAGTGGGTAAAAAGTTAAAATCAATTTTTACCCAAATTAACAATGAGCTTAATAACACTGCTAATCGACTGAATAAAACAAGTGCTAGTATTGTTTCAGGCGCTATAGTTATGACAATTGTTGGTGCAATTTTAGGAGCTGGGTTGTACTTGGTTTTTGTTTTCTTTTTAGTTCCAGCTTTAGCACGACCTTTGTTGAAAATGAAAAATGCTGTTCACGAATTTTCTTTGGGCAATTATGATGTAGATATAGAAGTAAAATCAAAGGACGAAATTGGACAATTGGGCGAATCTTTGTTGGTCCTGAAAGAAGCACAAATTGAAAAAATTAACGCAGCCGAAGAAATTGCCGCTGGTAATATGAAAAAAGTTAAACCAGCATCAGATAAAGATAATTTGGCTTTCGCCTTTAATAAAGAAGTAGAAACTCTGGGAAGTCTTTTAAATGAAGCAAATAAATTGATTGATGCAAGTAAACAAGGCAATCTTAACGTACGAGGTGATGTTTCTAAATTCAGCGGTGATTGGAAAAAATTAATTGAAGGTATAAATTCTATACTTGACGCTATTGTTAGTCCATTAGAAGATTCTTCAAAAATTATCCAAATTCTTGCAAGTGGCGATTTTACTCAAAAGATAGAAAAAGATTATTCGGGCTACTACGAGGTAATCAAGCAAAATATAAATGAACTTGTAGAATCATTGAACACTGCAATGTCAGAAGTAGCAAACAGCGCTTCACAAGTTGCTTTAGCTTCTAATGAAATTTCTGCAAGTACAGAACAAATGGCAGCTGGTGCTCAAGAGCAAATGCATCAGACTCAAGAAGTAGCTGCATCAATTGAGGAAATTACAAAAACTATTTTTGAGAATACTAAAAATGCCTCATTTGCAGCAGATACCGCACGTGAATCCGGTAAAAAAGCTAACGAGGGTGGTCAAGTAGTTGAAAATACAATTAAAGGAATAATGAAAATTGCTGCCGTTGTAGAAAAATCAGCTCAAATGCTTGAAGCACTTGGTAAAAGCAGCGACCAAATTGGAGAAATAATTCAAGTTATTGATGATATTGCAAATCAAACCAATCTGCTTGCTTTGAATGCTGCTATTGAAGCGGCAAGGGCCGGCGAGCAAGGAAGAGGATTTGCTGTAGTTGCTGATGAAGTGCGTAAACTCGCTGAAAGAACAACTAAGGCTACTAAAGAAATAGCTCAGATGATTACTAAAATTCAAAAAGACACCGGCGAAGCAGTTTCTTTTATGAAAGAAGGTACTATAGAAGTCGAAAAAGGAAAAGAAGCTGCTAATAAAGCAAGTTCAGTACTTAAAGAAATTATTGAAGGCGCCCAAAAGGTTAGTGACGTGGCAGTTCAAGTCGCTTCTGCTAGTGAAGAACAAGCGGCTTCTGCTGAACAAATAAGTAAAAATATCGAAATGATTAACAATGTTACTCAGCAAAGCGGAGTAGGTACACAGCAGATTGCTAAATCTTCTGAAGAGCTTATTAGACTTACCGAAAATTTGCAAAAATTGCTTAGTAAATTTAAAATCTCGGGCAGCGTTAACAACAGTAACTTTTCAAGAATGCGTGTGAATGAAGTTTCTCACAAAGGTAATGGAAAGGTTTTTATTAAAAGTAAAGCATAAATAAATTTTTATGATTGTCCGCTTATTAGTGATTTGCTGATAGCGGACTTTTTAGTTTAATGCGCTAATTACAAATGTAGGGGCTGGGAGACCCAGCCCCTACAGTTGGTGAAAACTGGTGCTTGGGCGAGAGGACCTCGCCCCTACATGGATGAAAACTGACATTTGGGCAAGGAGACCTTGCCCCTACACCGATGAAAACTGACGCTTGGGCGGGATGACCCCGCCCCTACATTGATGAAAACAGATGATTTAAATGATGTAGGGTTGAGGTTCCCTCAACCAATCATGTTGCAACAGTCGATTAAAAGCGGATGGTTCAGCGGCTGTAGGGTCGGGGTCACCCCGACCCTACATGTAGAAATGTAAACGGATGAATTAACGGTTATAGGGTCGGGGTTTTCCCGACCCAGCATGTGGTTAATCGCACAGCAAACAACGGATGGTTTATTGTGTTAATCACAGACGAGAGGGCAAGGAGACCTTGCCCCTACATTGATGAAAACTGGTGCTTGGGCAAGGAGACCTTGCCCCTACATTGGTGAAAACTGATGTTTGGGCAAGGAGACCTTGCCCCTACATTGGTGAAAACTGATGTTTGGGCGAGAGAACCTCGCCCCTACATTGATGAAAACTGACGCTTGGGCGGGATGACCCCGCCCCTACATTGATAAAAACTAACGATTCAAATGATATAGGGTCGAGGTTCCCTCGACTTTTAACATAAGAATGAAATTTTCCCTGGTAATGCTTCTTTTAATCTTATCCAAAGAAACTGCAAAAAATTGTGATTTTGGGCTTAACTACTCTTCCCTTGCTTCGATAATAAAATATGAAAAGAGACTTTTTTGAGGTTAATTATCCGTATTTGCTTTATACACGCTTTTTTACAGAAATGAAAAATTTAATACAACATCACTTAAAGGGCGCATCAATTAATAAAAAAGGGTAATACTATGAGATGGTTTTTAAACAAAAGCTTACGTTTTAAGATTATTTTTTCTTTCGTCATGGTTTCAATTGTAACACTTATAGTTGGATATGTTGGATGGGTAGGAATATCGGATGCTAATAAAGGTTCTAGTGAAATGTCGAATCAGCTCCATTCTGTGGTGAAATTAGCTTTAGTTCGTTCTTCGCTATTAATAGCAAGCAAGAGTATAGATCAAGCATTAGTTACAGAAAACGATGCTAAAAGAATGGAATATATATCCTCAAGCAGTCAATTTTTTAGAATAGGGGACGACGCTTGGGATGCTTATAAAAAAAGTGATTTAACGGAGGAAGAAAAATTTTTAGCTGAAGAATTTGAAAAAGCATACAAGGATTACAGAGAAGAAATTAAGACGTTAGTAAATTTTGTAAATAGAGGTGAGATAAAAGAGGCTAAAATAATTATGCAAGGTAAAGTTGAAGAGAGTTTTGAAAAGTGGAAAATGCCCCTCGGGAAATTATTTGATTTACAAAAGGATATTAGTGATAAGCGCTTTGAAATTATAGCTATGAGTGGAGATAAAAATAAATTAACAATGCTTATTTTTTCTTTTTTAGGAATGGTTATTTCCATCGCCCTTGGTTATTGGATTTCTTCTATTATTGGTAAACCTATTAATAGGTTGGTAACAAATGTAAAGAAGTTATCAAGAGGTGATGTTAATATAGAGTCAGCACAAGTAAATAAGACCAACGATGAAATTGGCATGCTAGAAAAATCATTTGGTGAAATGGTAGAGAATATGAAACAGCAAGCGGAAGGTGCAGTAAAAGTTTCTCAAGGTGACCTTTCTGTAAATATAATTGCAAAAAGCGAAAAGGATATACTTTCCAATGCAATGAAAAAGGTTATTGAATCACTAAGAAACCTCTCTGCTGAAGTTGATATTCTCACTAAAGCTGCAATAGAAGGACAATTGGATAAACGAGGAAACTCCTCAAAGTTTGAAGGCGCTTACAAAGAAATCATTACGGGATTTAATGAAACTCTTGATGCTATTGTTAAACCTGTCCAAGATAGCCTAAAAGTTATTGAAACAATGTCCACAGGCGATTTTACCCCAAGAGTTACCGAAAACTATAAAGGACAACACCAGTTGTTAAAAGAAAGTGTTAACAAACTTGGAGACTCTGTAGTGAGGATATTGAGGGATGTAATAGATGCAGTTCAAGCTACTGCAACGGCAAGCAATCAAATATCTTCAAGTACAGAAGAATTAGCTGCTGGTGCACAGGAACAAAGTGCTCAATCAAATGAAATTGCGGCTGCAATAAATCAAATGACTGCTACAATAACACAAACAACAAAACATGCGTCGAACGCCGCAGAAAATTCTAAAGTATCGCTCGAATTAGCTACCGAAGGCAATAAATCAGTTCAAGAAACTGTAGAAGGAATGAAAGAAATTGCCAATGTAGTAAACCGCACTGGCACTACAATTAAAGAATTGGGCAAGAGCAGCGATCAAATTGGCGAGATAGTTCAGGTAATTGATGACATAGCAGATCAGACTAATTTGCTTGCCTTAAATGCAGCAATTGAAGCTGCTCGTGCAGGCGAACAGGGAAGAGGTTTTGCTGTTGTAGCAGATGAAGTTAGAAAATTAGCCGAACGTACAACTAAAGCAACTAAAGAAATTGCTGAAATGATAAAGAAAATTCAAAAAGACACTAACGAAGCAGTTATTTCAATGGAAGATGGCGTAAAAGAAGTTGAAAGGGGCAAAGAACTTGCAGTTAGAGCCGGTGATTCACTTCAAAAAATTATAATATCTGTTCAGCAGGTAAACGACATTATTACTCAAGTTGCTGCAGCCAGTGAGGAACAATCTGCAACTGCTGAACAAATCAGTCATAATATAGAATCAATTAACAATGTTACTCAGGAATCTGCTTCCGGCACTCAGCAAATTGCACGTGCTGCTGAAGACCTTAACAGATTAACAGACAATCTGCAAAATCTTATAAATAAATTTAATATCGGTTTTGTTGAAAAGAAAAACACTACATCTAAGTTAACAGTTAGAGCAAATGGCAAATTAGTAGAAGCATAAAGGAGGCGTAAAATGGAAATGAACGATAGTGGAAAAAACAAATCGTCTGAAATCCTGCAGCTTGTCAGCTTTAGGGTTAACAAAGAAGAATATGCAATCGATATACTAAAGGTAAAGGAAATAATTAAAGTAATTAACATAACGCAAGTACCTAATACAGACGATTTTATTGAAGGAGTAATAAATCTTAGGGGAAGCATTATTCCCGTAGTTGCTTTAAGAACTAAACTTGGCATGCCTAAAAAAGAGCCGGATAAAGATACAAGAATAATTGTTGTAGAAATTGATGATAAGGTAATTGGTTTTATAGTTGACGCTGTAAATGAGGTTCTTAGAATATCATCTGATTTAACCGAAAAAACGCCTGAGTTTATCAGTAATGTTAATATGGAATTTATTAGTTCAGTTGCTAAGTTGGAGAACAGACTGCTTATTCTTCTTGATTTAAATAAAATATTTTCAAAAAAGGAAAAGCACGCTTTAGAAAATGCAGCTTGATTTAGTGTGATTAAAATTTGTCAACTGTGTAATATCGTACAGCAGAATTAATTATCCCAATTAAATTAACCCAAATTTGAGGAAAATTTGGGCATTATAATTGACATAAAAACACTTCACGGGAAATTTTAATATGATTGAGATTCTCGATACTAAAAAAATTATAGATGGGCTCAATTCAAGTGATTCAACAATTAGAAAAGAAACACTTGAAAAGATTGAGGTTATAGATATTGATGAAAAAATTTCTGACAAATTATGTGAACTGCTTAATGATTCAGATAAAGGGGTTAGAGACGCAGTTTCGCAGCTTTTTGTTCGTATCAAGAGCAACCTGCTTATTTTAAAACTAACAAAACTAATCTCATCAGAAGATATTGTTATACGCAACTTAGCTGGTGAAATTCTATACCAAGTTGGCAGTGCAGCTGTATTTCCATTGCTTCAAAGGTTAGAATATGCCAATGAAAACGACCAAAAATTTATAATTGATTTGTTAGGATTAATAAGCGACCCAAGCGCTGAAAAGTACATTGTTAAAATTCTTAAGAGCAGTACTAATTCTAATGTTATACTCTCGTGTATAGAGGCGCTTGGCAATATTGGTATGCAGTCGTCAGCAGATTTTGTAATTCAATGGTACGGCAAAGATGAAATTTATAATGCTACCGTTTTAGAAGCACTTGGCAAAATTGGTGGTGAACAGGTTTTGGATTTTATGCTAAATACTTTTGATAAAGCAGATTATTTATCCCGCTATTCAATTATCGAAAGCCTAAAATCGATTGGTAATGAAAAGTCATTTTTCTTTTTGCTTAATAAGTTAGGTGAATTTGATAATGCTTTGTTGTTTGCCGCAATAGATACAATTAATACTTTACGCTTAAGATACAATTTTGATATTCCTTACGATGAGAAAACCAGAAACTTGATTTTAACAGCAATTGATTCAGCTGAGTTAAATTATAAGAAGGCAGCATTAGAACTTGCTATTCAATTTGATGACAAAAAACTGAACGATTACATGTTCAAATTATATGGAACAGATAGCGAGCTCGACCAAATAATTTATCATAAGTTAATTAAACGACCGGTAGAGTACTTATTGGAGTTAACAGAATATATCGAAAACGACGTCCCAAATGTAAATGAAATTATTTTGCTGATAAATTCCTTAGTGCTTCATTCTTTTGAGCAAATATTAGAGCCTGAAAATGAACTTTTGAGAAAGAAAATTGCTAATACTGTCAGCAAATATTTGCTGCATCCTGATGAAGAGCTAAGGAGAATTTGTATAGAACTAATTTTTAGAGTTGACTACAAGAATGCTTTTGTACTTGCAGAATCAATGCTCGAAGATGAAATTGTGTGGAACAGACTAAGAGTAATTGAACTGTTGTACGAGAACAAATTTAATATGCCTTCGGACTTACTGGCAAAATTATTAAATGATGAAGATGAAATGATAAGAAAAACAACAAAACAATTATTTTCTTAAAAGGAACCAAATTAATGTTTCAGCAAAATGCAATTCAATCTGATTCTTTACGGACTATTCTACCGCAAAAAATTAATTTGTCCGATAGAACATTTGATCAATGGAGAAAATTTATTTTTAACAGTACAGGAATATATTTCCAGGATAATAAGAAATATCTTTTAGAGAGCAGATTACTTCGCAGGATAAATTATCTTGGTTTAAATTCATTTGAAGAATATTATGATTACCTAAATAATTCACTTAATTATTCAAAAGAAATAACGCATTTATACGAAGCGATAACAATTAACGAAACTTTTTTCTTCCGTAACCAGCCGCAGTTTGATTCACTTGTGTCTAGTATTATTCCTGAATTAGTTGAGTATAAAAGTTCACTTGGCGATAAAAAAATTAGGATTTGGAGTGCAGCATCATCGACTGGAGAAGAGGCTTACACTATTGCAATGGTAATATTAGAACTGGTAAAACCAAAATTTCCACACTTCACTTTTGAGATTATTGGCACAGATATTAACAAAGCCGTTATCGAAGCAGCGAAAAAGGGCGTTTACAGAGAATATTCTCTTCATCAAACTTCTCCTTACTACATTAAAAAATACTTTAACAAAGAAGAAAATTTTTTTGAATTGAAGCAGGAAGTTAAATCAATGGTTTCTTTCAAAGTTTTGAATTTATATGATACACTTGCGGTAAAACAAATGAACAACTTCGATGTGATTTTCTGTGCAAACGTATTGATTTATTTTAATAATGAATCTAAGGCTCGTGTAGTTTCAAGTCTGTACGATTCACTAAATAAAAATGGCTACCTGTTTATAGGTTACTCTGAAACACTGCATGGAATTTCAAAAGCGTTTAAGTTGGTTAACTTTCCTAAAACAATAGGATATAAGAAGGAGTAGCAAGATGAAGAGGGTAATTTTAGTCGTAGAGGATTCTCCGACTATCAGAAAGTTTGTTTCTTTTTCAATGCTTTCTCACGGCTACAATGTTATTGCTGCCTCTGATGGTATGGAAGCATTAGAAAAACTTCCTTATGAAAAAATAGATTTGATTATTACTGATTTAAACATGCCAAATATAGACGGCTTAGAACTCGTAAGAACAGTAAGAAGAACCCCGGAATTTAAGGATATACCAATCATAATTTTAAGTTCGTTAAGCAGTCAAAATGAAGTACAAGAGGGTTTACGAGCGGGCGCTAATTCTTATTTAATTAAACCATTCGACCCCAAAAGGGTAGTATATGAAGTCTCAAAATACTTAAACTGAGAGGTGCTTATGTCATTAAAATTTTTAATAGTGGATGATTCTTTAACTATGCGCAGAATAGTAGCCAACTCGTTAAAAAATCTCGGCTATGAAAATTTCGTTGAAGCAGTTGACGGTAACGATGCTCTTAATAAACTTGGTGCCGATGACTCAATTAATTTTGTGATTACTGATTGGAATATGCCAGGTCTTTCTGGATTGGATTTACTTAAAGCAATCCGTTCTAATGACAAACTGAAAAATTTGCCTGTCCTAATGGTTACCACTCGTGGCGTAAAGGAAGATATTGTGGAAGCAATGAATGCAAAAGTGAATAATTACATTGTCAAACCCTTTACACCGCAAGTCTTGAAAGAAAAAATAACACAGATTTTAGAAAACTCACAATAGGAGATTTTTTATGTCTTCTAAGCAAAAAAATATTGTTCAGGTATTTAATAAACTTGAGGACTTAAAAAAGGTCTTTAATTACGGACAAAAAATTATTCCAATAATACAAAATCTTATTGATTTCATGGGGGAGACTGTACCGCTGCTTGAAAACATTAACGATTCTATTTTGGAAAGCACATCCAAAATTCCTAAAGCTTCACATAAAATTAACGATGTTACACATGCAACTGAATTAGCAACCACTGAAATTTTAGATATGGTAGATAATATTACCACTGAAATAGACAATCTGGAAAAAACTTATAATAAAAAAATAGATGACATAAAATCAGCACTTACTGAAGAAGAGCTGAAAAAAACTAAAGAAAGCATCAAGCGAATAAAAGATTACTCTAATAATATCACGCTTTCTTTACAAGTACAAGATATAACAGCACAGCAATTAGCGGCAGTTAATCACCTTATTGAATCTGTCCAAAAAAATCTTGCAAAGTTAATTAATGATATTGAAGAAGCAGATTTAAACAAGATTGATATGGTAAAATTGGACTTAAACGATAATATCGCTTTTGACCCCGATGCAAGTTATATCAAAAAAAATGACCATCAAAAAATTGTAGATTCAATTATTGATCAAAATAATATTAGCTCACAAGAAGAAATTGATAAACTATTCTATAAATGAATATGAAAGCTACAAACGAACTTGCGGTGTTTAACGACGCCAGCATGAAAGAAATTGTTGAGAGTTTTATTGTAGAAACAAAAGAGATAATTGAAAATTTAGATTTGGATCTTGTAGAACTTGAAAACAATCCGAATGACTCTGAATTGCTCAACAAGGTCTTCCGTGCTTTTCATACAATTAAAGGCACATCTGGATTTCTCGGCTTAGAAAAACTTCCACTATTAACGCACAAGTGTGAAGATATACTTAATAAGCTGAGAAAAGGGGAGGAAGTTTTAACTTCAGAAATGATGGATGGACTGTTGTCAGCCTTCGATAAAATTAAATTGCTGCTCAATTCGATAGAGACAAACAAAAATGAAAATGTTAACATTCAGAAAAGCTTAAAAGAACTGGATAATATTTTAAATGGGAAATCGAAAAGCACAAAAGACAAAAAAGGGAAAAACAGCAACCCAAAAAGTTTGCAAGCTAAATCTAAAAAAACAGATGAGATCATAAATTTAAAAGAAGAGAAATTTGTTGAAAATAATGATTACGATGAAGAAAAAGATATACCAGACGAAACGAATAACGATTCAGCAGCAGAATTAAACTCATCTAAAACAAATGTTAACTCTAAAAAAGAAGATACAAGTATACGTGTAGAAGTTGAAAGACTTGACCAATTATTAAATATAGTTTCTGAACTTGTCTTAGGCAGAAACAGATTAGCGCAAATTACAGGTCAATTTGCAACAGAGTTTGAGGGGACTGATATTGCCCGCGATTTATCAGAGACTACAAAACATATAGATTTAATGACTAATGAACTTCAGCTTGTTGTGATGAAAACGAGGATGATTAAAATTGGCAAAATATTTAATCGATTTCCGCGGCTTGTAAGAGATTTATCTAAGGAAATGAATAAGAATATAAAATTGGAAATTAAAGGTGAAGAGACAGAACTTGATAAAACTTTGATTGAAGAAATATACGACCCACTTGTTCATCTTGTCCGTAATTCAGTAGATCATGGCATAGAGCAAGCAGAAGAAAGGAAACGAATTGGAAAGGATCCAACTGGTAAAATTGTTCTTTCGGCTCATCAAGAAGGTAACGATATAATAATTTCAATAGAAGATGACGGAAGAGGAATTGACCCAGAATTAATAAAACAAAAAGCAATAAGTAAGAATTTAATTTCAGAAGCTAAAGCAAAAGAACTTTCTGTACAAGATATATACAACCTAATCTTTTTGCCGGGCTTTTCAACAGCTGAACAGGTAACTAACGTTTCGGGAAGAGGCGTGGGAATGGATGTAGTTCGCACCAATGTACAAAAGCTACGAGGAATAATTAATATTGAATCAGTGGTGGGGGAAGGGACAAAAATTATTATTCGTCTGCCGCTTACGCTTGCTATTATAACCGGCATGATAGTTAGAATTGATACAGAGTATTATGTAATTCCTCTAAGCACTGTAATAGAAGTAATAAGAGAACACAGCGAAAATATTTATTCGGTAAATGGGAATGAGGTTGTTAAGGTAAGAGATGTTGTTCTGCCGCTTGTTGATTTAACTCATTTGCTGAATAAAACTAATGGTAAAAAACAATCTTCAGTTTGGCAATATATAGTAGTGTGTGGAATAGCTGAGAAAAGATTTGGAATTAAAGTAGATGAGTTAATGGGTCAAAAAGAAGTTGTAATAAAATCACTTGGCAGTTATTTGGGCAATGTTAAAGGAATTGCCGGCTCTACTATAATGGGTGATGGCAGAGTAGTGATGATTTTAGACATTGGCGAATTAATAAATATGAAGCAAGAAAATGAATAATAAAATTAAAGTATTGATCGTAGATGATTCTGCATTTATGCGTAAGTCGTTGACTCTTATGCTTGAGAGTGATGATTCCATAGAAATTATAGATACTGCAAGGGATGGGTTAGATGCTTTAGAGAAAGTTCAAAAGTATAGACCTGATGTTGTTACGCTTGATATTGAAATGCCTAAAATGGATGGGCTTACAGTTCTTAAAAAGATAATGAGTGATTTTCCTACTCCAGTACTTATGGTTAGTTCACTTACCGAAGAAGGGGCGGAAAGCACGATAAAAGCTCTTGAACTTGGCGCGGTCGATTTCATTCCCAAAGGGAAATCCTTTGTAAATATCGATTTTGTAAAACTTAAAGAAGAGATAATTTACAAAGTAAAATCAATTGCTCATAAAAAAAAGATACAAGAAACTTACAACAGAATAAACAAGTTAAGTATAGCTAAGCCATCTCAAAAATTAACTTATGATGAAGCTAAGATTGGGAATAATTTTAAAGCAGTTTGTATTGGGATTTCAACAGGCGGACCGTTTACACTTCAAAAATTACTGCCGCAAATTTCACCGAAATTGTTAAGTCCAATTTTCATAGTACAACATATGCCGCCTAAATTTACAGCTTCGCTGGCAAATCGTCTTAATTCGCTTTGTCAACTTGAAGTTAAAGAAGGGGAAAACTTGGAAATTGTAAAAAAGGGAACAATTTATATTGCACCAGGTGGAAAACAAATGATGGTTGCTAAAAATAGCAAGGACGAAATTGTAATTAACATTTCTGATTACCCTAATGATACATTGCATAAGCCTTCAGTCGACGTTCTTTTTGAATCTGCAGCTGATATTTATAAGAGTTATTTACTCAGTGTTGTTATGACTGGCATGGGAAGAGATGGTACTAAAGGCGTTGAAAAGATTAAAAAATACGGTGGAAAGTGTATTGCGCAGGACGAAGAGAGTTGTGTTGTTTACGGTATGCCGAAATCGGTTGTAGAGGCTGGTTTAGCCGATGCAGTAGCACCACTGGAAAAAATTCCTAACTTAATTAATATGGGAGCTTGAAATGGAAAATAATTTTAATGAACCAGTTTATCTCGAAATTATTTCAAATTCATCTTCTCCTAAGAAAAACGTAATCAAAAAAAATGAAGCTACTATTGCAGGCAATACAAAAATTACTGTTGACGAAGAACCGCACGAAAATGTAAAAATTATTTTGAAAAAAGATAGTGATGATGTACTGAAAGAAATTAAATTTATATGCTCATGCGGACAAACAAAGACCATAACTCTCGATTATTCTGAATAATAAATGACAAGTGGTTAATTTTAGCCAATATTAAATTTCTTCTCCGTTAAATTCTACTTAAAAAATCATTTTTTACTGGCACTAAGATTGTCTTTTGATAACAAAAAAGGGATTCGCAGTGTCGGTATCTAACATAAAGCTGCTCGAAAAATTTCTTAATTACTGTTCAGTTAAAAATCAAGTTATAAGTAAAAACATAGCCAATGCAGCTACAGAAAATTATCACAGAGAGGATGTAAAGTTCAATGCTTTTTTCAACGATGAGCTAAATTCTTTGCTGAAGGTAACCGAGCCACAGCATATTAAGTCAATAGAAGGTGTAAATCATTCGGAATTTGAGATAACAGAAGATAAGCCTGATGCTTATCTGTTAAATGGAAATAATGTAGATATAGAAAAAGAAATGGCAGAACTTGCGAAGAACACACTTAACTACCGATTCGCTGCAAAAAAAATAAATAATTATTTCAAAACTTTGCAGAGTGTAATTAAAGGCGGAGGTCAGCAATGAAAATAGGTGATGTATTTAAAGCTTTTGAAATTAGTGCCAAAGGTCTAGCAATTCAACGAAAGAAAATGAATCTAATCGCAGAAAATATAGCTAATTCGGATACTACACGAACAAAAGAAGGGACGCCTTACAAAAGACAATTCTTAAGGGTAATTCAAGATGAACAAGCCTCCATTAATAATCTTAATGATGCAATGCCCACAATAACATTGAAAGGCACAAATGAGAATCATATTGTAAATTCTCAAGATCAACCGCAGGATTTAAACGGAGAAAATACTTTAGGCATAGACTCTCAAGTTGAACAAGATACAACACAAGGAGAATTAGTTTATATGCCTGGGCACCCGGATGCAGACCAAAACGGATATGTTCAAATGCCTAATGTTAACATTATTAATGAGATGGTCGACATGATTGAAGCAACCCGAAATTATGAAGCAAATCTAACTGCTCTTAATTCTTCAAAGCAAATTGTAAAAGATACATTGGAGATATAAAATGAAAATATCTTTTAACAACATCGGCAATTATTCTCCATTAATTAAAGCGAACAAAACATTTAACCCAAATCAAGTTCAATTAAAAACTGTTGAGCCTCAGGATTTAACTAAAAGTGAAAAGAAGCACTTTGCAACTATCTTCCCAGAAAATAAAAACGAGGTAATGAACTATTCTTTTTATGGAAGAACAGGTAAAAAATCGGAAGTTTCTTTAGGTACATTGATTGATAAAAGAGGTTGAAAAATGAAAATAGGTGAGTTATCTAATTCGTTGCCTTTATTAGGGCAGACAGAAAAAAACAGAACG
The DNA here is from genome assembly GCA_041538185.1 of Melioribacteraceae bacterium 4301-Me. NCBI lineage: Bacteria > Pseudomonadati > Ignavibacteriota > Ignavibacteria > Ignavibacteriales > Melioribacteraceae > Pyranulibacter > Pyranulibacter aquaticus. Next base: position 15,068 of record JBGORM010000008.1, read on the forward strand.
AACAATAAAGAGGATTTTCAGAATCTTATTACAAATCTTATTAGCAGCGTAAAAGATTCCCAATTAGAAGCAGAAAAAGCTACAGAAAAATATATAAACGGTGAAGATATTCCCCTGCACGAAGTAATGATAGCAGGTGAAAAAGCTAAAACAAATTTAGAGCTGCTAATGGAAATTAGAAATAAAGCTATTGACATGTACAAAGAACTAATTAGAATGCCTATTTAGCCATGAACAAAAACCCTTTTAGTGAATTACTGCAATTATTTAACAAATTAGCCCCGCAGCAAAAAATTTTAATTGGTGGTGCTGCAATTGTCGTTATTGTCCTATTTGGTGTTTTTATAAGTATCATAAATGAACCCAACTACGCCACTCTTTATTCCAACATTTCTGAAGAAGATGCTTCGAAGGTTGTTGATTACCTAAATTCTCAGAAAATAGCATTTAAACTTGAAAGCGGAGGCAGAACAATAAAAGTACCTCAAGAAGTTGTTTATGAGGTGAGATTGGCGCTGGCAAGCAAGGGAATTCCATCTTCAGGTGTAATTGGCTATGAAATTTTTGATAAGAATACTATGGGTATGTCAGAATTTATGCAGAAGCTGAATTTTAAACGGGCACTTGAAGGGGAATTATCCAGAACTATTATGCAGCAAGAAGGAGTTTTAGGTGCACGTGTTATGATTGTTATGCCCGAAAAATCAATATTTAAAGATGAAGAGAAATCTCCTTCTGCTTCTGTAGTTTTAAAGTTAAAACCGGGTTATAGTTTATCGCCGACAAACATCACTGCTATTGTTAATCTTGTTGCAAGCAGTGTAGAAGGGTTAACACAAAGCAAAGTAACAATAATAGATACACAAGGACATTTGCTTTCCAAAAATAATGATGATAATTCACTAATTGCAGCAACCTCCACGCAATATGAGCTAAAACAATCTGTAGAAAAGTATTTAAGTCAAAAAGCCCAAAAAATTTTAGATAATGTTCTTGGGTACGGCAATTCAGCAGTGCAGGTAAGCGTAGACTTAAATTTTGACCAAGTGGAAAAAACAATGGAACAGTACGACCCCGATTCACAAGTTGCAATTAGCGAACAAACTATAAAGTCTGAAAATAATGGTAAAAAGTTAAATGACTCGACTGCTAATGTAAGTCAAAATACAATTACTAATTACGAAATTAACAAGTCAATACAAAAAGTAATAGAAGGAACTGGAAACATTAAAAGAATAAGCATTGCAGCGGTTGTAAATGATATACCTCAAGAAATAGAAAAGAACGGCAAAAAGGAAATAACTTATCAGCAAAGAACACAAGAGCAGCTTAATAAATTTGGTTTAATAATAAAAAATGCTTTGGGATTTGATGAGTCGAGAGGCGATAGTTTTTCAATTGTAAGTTTTCCCTTCGAACAAAATAACATGAACGCGTTTAATCTGCCGCAAATTGAAAAAAATAACACGTTTATTCCAGAAGATGTTGATAAATGGATTAATTTAGTTTTGATTATTGTAGCTATCGGCGCTTCATTATTCATAATTAAAAAATTAATGCAAAGATTAAAAACCGAAAGAATATTACTTACTCCAATTAAAGGTGAACAAATGAGTGATATAATTGCATTGCAGCCTGCACCAGAAAATGAACCGAATTTGAATCAACAAGCAGTAAAAAAGAAAAAGCTGCCAATTCATATTGGGGATATTGAAGATGAAATCTCAGATGAAGCTTTAAGGAAAAAAACTCAACAGGAAAAAATTGCTAATTACGTTTCTAAAAATCCAATGGACGCAGCAAAACTAATAAATTCTTGGTTGCACGAAGATGAGTGAAACAGATAAATTACAAGTAAGAGATAACAGAACACCTACAATCAAAGGTGTTCAAAAAGCAGCTTTACTAATGGTTGCTCTTGATGTAGAGACCGCAGCCGAAGTGTTTAAGTTTTTAGATACTGCTGATGTTGAGATGATATCAGCAGAAATCTCTCAAGTGAAAAATACTCCTTCAAATGTTGTTGACCAGGTATTAACTGAGTTTTACAATATGGTTACGGCAAGGGAATACATGCTTGAAGGAGGAATTGAATATGCACAAGCCATACTCGAAAAATCTTTTGGTATCAACAAAGCCATTGAAATTATTGAAAAGGTGAAAAACCTTACAACTCTTAAAGGTTTTGATGTACTTAAGAAAGCGGATTCTACACAATTAATAAATTTTCTAAATAAAGAGCACCCTCAAACAATAGCCCTTATTTTGTCTCATTTAAGTCCCGACCAGACAGCAAGCGCATTAAAAGAAATGCCAGAGGATTTAAGGGTAGAAGTAGCTTACAGAATTGCTACGCTTGGAAAAGTTTCACCGCAAACACTTAAACGAATTGAAAAAGTTGTTGATGAAATGGCGGGACTTACAATGAGCCAGTCAATTAGTAAACTTGGAGGGCCGCAAGCCCTTGCCTCAATTCTAAATAGGTCTAGTATTTCTATGAGTAAAGAAGTACTTGAAAAAATTGAAGAAATAGATTCAACCGTAGCAGTAGAAGTACAAAGGTTGATGCTGCTATTTGAAGATTTAATTCACATGCATGATAAGGATCTTCAAAAAGTGCTGCAAAATATCGAGAGAAAGGACCTTGTTTTAGCCTTGAAAACGGCAGATGAGAGATTAAAAAATAAAATTTTCTCAAATATGTCTGAACGGGCATCGGATTTAATTAAAGAAGAACTTCAATACATGGGTATGGTTAAACTAAAAGAAGTTGAAGCTGCTCAAGCAAGAATTATGGAAGTAGTAAAGACTATGGAAGAAAACGGTGAAATTTCTCTTAATATACGCGGTAGCATGGAAGATATTTATGTCTAGTGTAATCAAAATACAGAACAAGAAAAAAATTAATATAAAAAAATTAGACTCTGTAGAGACAGATATAATTGAATCAAAAGAAAAGAAAGAAAAAGACTTAATTGAAGCAGCTTTTTCGGAAGGTTTTGAAAAAGGCTATTTGAAGTGCAAAGAGGAACTGGAAAAAAATTATTCAGAAAAAATTCAAAAGAGAATGATAGAATTGGATAACTTATTGGCTAGCATTAATAATATAGTAAAAACATACGAAGACTCGTTTGAGAAAACTGTTTTGGAGGTTTCATTCTTAATTTCTGAAAAAATTATTAAGGAGAAGATAGATAAAAATACGCCTATAAATGAGGTGCTAACTCAAGCTATGAAAAAAGTAATAGGTGCAAATAATGTTATTATTAAAATTAACCCCAGCGATTATGATAAACTTCATGATGAAAGCAAAGCAATTTTAAGCAGTACTGCATATTCAAAAATAAAATTTGAAACTGATGATAAAATTGAACCCGGCGGATGTTTAATAGAAACAGATATCGGAAACGTGGATGGAAGAGTGAGTGCTCAATTAAAAGAAATTAGAAGAATGCTGGAAACTATAAACATTGTACCAGAAGTTTAATTTTTGCTATGAGTTTAGTAAAAAAATATAAAAGAGCATTACACAACTTTGACCCAATTAAAGTTAACGGCAAAGTTACAGATGTTACAGGGCTGGTTATAGTTTCTTCCGGACCAAATGTATCCTTGGGTGAAATTTGCAAAGTCATAAACAGCAGCGGTGAGGAAGTGTGTAAAGCAGAAGTCGTAGGATTTAAAGAAGGCAAAGTGCTTTCAATTGCTTTAGGCGAGGTACAAAAAATTTCTCCAGCTTGTGAAATTATTTCATCAGAGAAAACATTTACTATACCTGTAGGTGAGCAGCTGCTTGGAAGAATTATTGACGGTCTCGGCAATCCAATTGATGGCAAAGGTGAAATTGAATATAAATCATTGCGAACATTACATAGGGAACCACCTAATCCTCTTGAAAGAAAAAGAATTAAAGAGCCTCTGCAGACCGGTATTAGAACAATAGATGGCCTGTTAACAGTAGGAAAAGGACAAAGAATTGGGATTTTTGCTGGGAGCGGTGTGGGCAAAAGCGTAACTCTTGGAATGATTGCAAGAAATACAAACGCAGATGTTAATGTAATTACTCTAATTGGAGAACGAGGCAGAGAAGTACGGGAATTCATTGAAAAAGACCTTGGCCAAGAAGGACTAAAAAAATCTGTTGTAGTTGTTGCAACCAGCGATAAATCAGCTTTGCTTAGAATTAAAGGTGCTTATATTGGAACTACCATTGCTGAATATTTCCGTGACTTGGGTAAAGATGTTGTTTTAATGATGGATTCGGTTACAAGATTTGCAATGGCTCAAAGGGAAATTGGTTTGACCGTTGGTGAGCCTCCAACTACAAAAGGCTATACGCCTTCTGTTTTTGCAATTCTGCCTAAACTGTTGGAAAGAGCCGGCAATACTAACAAAGGCTCAATTACCGGCTTTTATACTGTACTTGTTGACGGCGACGATATGACTGAACCTATTGCAGATGCAGTTCGTTCTATTTTAGATGGACATATAGTTCTTTCCAGAAAATTAGCAAACAAAGGTCAATATCCTGCGATTGATGTTCTTCAAAGTGTAAGTAGGGTGATGCCAGATATTGTTGATGCAAACCATAGGAAAAGAGCAATGAGTTTTAATGAAATACTTGCTTCTTATAACGAGGCTGAAGATTTGATAAATATCGGCGCTTACGTCAAAGGTAGTAATCCTCAAATAGATCATGCAATTTCAAAAATTGGTGAACTTAGAAGTTTCCTTAAGCAGGACATGATGGAAAAATCAACTTTCGAACAATCTAAAAATTTATTGGAAAAAATTATTGAACTTCCATTGAGTTAGTTATGACCGCATTTGTATACAAATATGAAACAGTAAAAAAAGTAAAAGAACAAAAGAAAAATTTAGCACAGTCAGCTTTAAGTGATGTAGAAAAAGAAATTTTGCAGTTAATGGACGAAGTTAAGAAACTAAATAAAAATTTAACAGATGCAGTGTTTGAAAGTGCTAAAGCGAAAACTATTGGAGAAATACTTTTTAAGAAAAATCATGAACTGCTTATTCTAAAGAAAATAGACTCGTTGAACAAAAAAATAGAACAGCTGAAAAATAAAAGGGAAATATTGCGTCAAGATTTAATACAAAAAACTAAAGAGCATAAAATATTTGATACCCTTGAAAATAACTTTAAAGAGCAATTCAAGTATGAACAAAATAAGAAAGAGAATAAACAGCTTGATGAAATATCGGTACAGAAATTTACGCGAGGCTGATTATGAAATATAAAATTATTTATGCAAGCATATTCTTTTTAGCATTTTTGCTGGTAACGGGTTTAATTTATTGGCTCAATAATCAGTACACAAATATTTTTCAGTTCGATTTTTCTAAGAGAAAAATTGCAAACAGAACCATTATCCATTCGGCAGTTAATAACACTAAAACTGCAAACGCTGGAATTTCTCTATCTGGTTCGATGGACAGAAAAATTTCTCCGAAAATTGTTACAAAGTACGATACAGTTTTTATTTCCTCGCCATTAGATGAAAAATTAATTGATTCATTGAGAATAATACGCAAAATGGTGCAAAACTTAATGAATAAAACTAAAGAACAGCAGTCTAACAGTGATTCGGCTGCCGTAAATAGTAAAAAAAAAGATGAAGAATGGTTAGCAAAGACAGCAAAATTGTTTGAAGAGATGGACCCTAAAAAAGCAGCTAAAATAATTCAAAAATATTCCGATAATGAATCGAGACAAATACTTTATAAGATAAAAAAGAAACAAGCTGCTGCAATTTTGTCTGAATTAAGTCCTGATGTGGCAAAAAAATATACTGAATCTTTATGATAATGCAATTTAATCCAATATTTCTTTTTGACGCTAATGCGAACAGCAATACCGACCAAACTAAATCTAAGTTGGTAAAGCCAAATTATTTGTTTAGCGATATAATTAAAATAAATATGGATAATTTGGGTATGGTCGATGCTTTGCCAAGTCCACAGAATGAACTTGCTAATCAAAATGAAATGTTGAGTAATCTTGGCTTCCCTTTGATTGGATTAGTTTCGTCAAATGTAAATGAAGGAATGCCTCTGCAAAAACTTCAAAACGAGAAAAGCGGCACAATTGGATTTGTAATGCCAGTTGATTCTTCGGATGTATCAAGTGAAAATTTGAACAGTTCAACTAGTGTTGATGCTAAAGAAACTCAGACTGACATTCCTCTTACTTTTCTAATTGATTTTAATCAACTTCTTGCACTTTTAACTCAAGTTAAGACAGACAATTCAAAAGAGACAAATTCTGTTAGCTCTAACGATTTTCAGTCAAATAATAAATTTGCTTTCGTTAAAGATTTTTCGCTTTTAGCTGATTCAAATCAACTTTCTGTTATAATTGAAAAAATAAGCAGCATTAATGGAATTGATGAACTAAAAATTCATCGGCTCGACACTAACTTTAATGGATATCAAATAAACAAGAAACCTTCAGTTGATGATAGTTTACTAAACATCCTTAACAATCAAAACGCTAACGTAGAAATTGTTTCTAATGGCTTAAGATTTATCATAAAATCTATTGATGAAAATAAATTGCCACTCGAATTTGAAAGAACTTACTTGGGAGATACTAACAACAATGTAACAGATAAATCGGCTGAGCTCTCACAAGGAGTTCAGCTTAATTCTGTTACGAATATGCAGGACTTATCTTCCAAAACTACTACTCAATATGCAAATGCTGATAATTTTTCTGTTCAGAATAAAAATTTTAATATTAATTCCAACGAGAAGTATTTTTTTATTGATGTTAAGCCAGTTAACCCGATTAATGTTAACTCTTCCGGCTCATCAGCAGAAAATATATTGCAAAATAATTTCTTGGTTAAAAACTCCAAGAGTGAATCTAATAATACTCCAAGTAAAAATATTAATGATGTTAAACAAGAACTTAACAATTACAATGATGATATCGACATATTTTTCGCTAAATCAGAAGAGAAAGTTGACCGTAAGCCAGTAATTTTTAGTTTAAGAAATTATGATTCTCTTGGAGTTAAAGTAGCTGCTGGTGAAAATCAAAACACTGTGGATTTATTGAATCAATTTTCTACTAACAATAAGAATGTAATTATTGCTAAAAATGATATTGAACAAATTGGTCCTAACAAAACTGATGAAAACAAATTAACAGCAGAACCAAAAAGAAGTGAGGTAAATAATGTAAGCGATAATGCCTCCGGAAAGGAAATAACTAATAAGTCAAATTTTGAAGAGTTGAGCAAATTTTTCAAGGATGCAGGCAGCAATAAGGTAAATTCATTGAATGATGTTAAGTCCCAAAACACTTCGCTTACAGAGCCTAAAAATTTTAATAATGCCAGTTCAATAATAAAAAACGATTTAGCTTCAAATGGTGGGGCAGAAATTGTAAACACCAGTTTATCTGAACACAGCTTACCAAAGAACAATGACACTTTACAACAAAAGAATGACATTAGCAATGTTGATAAATTAGATGGAGCCTCAAACACAAAGAAAGTAATTGACACAACTAAAAACTCGTCATTTTTCGAAAAATTTTCTGATTCGAATAAAAATAATAACAACACTCAAAGCAGCAATGAAAAAGCTTTTTATATAGTCGATAAGATGAATAATACTTTATCTGTAAAACCAGAAACTTTAGATTCCAAATTAAAAGGTGCTGTTCACATTGATAATCTTATTGAAGAATTGACAAAAACACTTAAGAACGACGATAAAAAAGAAATTGTTTTGAAACTTGAACCAGAAAATCTTGGCAAGATTAATATTTCTTTAGAGGTACATAAAAATTCGATAAGTGCTAAAATTCAAGTAGAAAACGATTTGGTTAAGCAGCTGTTAAAAAACAACGTTGAATTACTTCAAAATGCGTTAATGGAAAATGGGCTAAGCGTGAAAAATTACAGTGTAACAACAAATTCCGAGTATAAAAAATCCGAACAGCAGAACAAAAGTAAAAGAAGGATGAATGTTGGTAAAATTGAATCCGTCCGGCCAAGTTCGGTTAACATTGAAATTGTAAAAAATATGGGTTATAACACATACGATTTTATAATGTAGGAGGAATAATGGTTTCTGACGTAAGCAGTACAAACAGCTCAGCTAACAATGCATCAACTTTAAGTGGCAGCAATGCAATTTTGGGTAAGGATGATTTTTTTAAGATGCTCATTGCACAATTAAAAAATCAAGACCCTCTTAATCCTTTAGAGGGTACCGATTTTGCAGCACAATTAGCTCAATTTAGCGCATTAGAACAGCTGTCAAACTTAAACGAAGCAGTAAATAACAGTATTAATTCAAACTTCCTTTTAACTCAATCGATTAACAATACACTTACTGCCACATTAATTGGCAACAAAGTGAAAATTTCTTCGGATACGCTTAATTATAATGGGCAAGATAACATTGAAATTGGATATAATTTACCCTCGCAGGCATCTTCGATATCATTAAGTATTTACGACCAAAATGGAAATTTGGTTAAAACACTTGATGGACTGGAAAATTGGAGCGGTGAACATAAACTTTTATGGGATTTTACCGATAATAATGGTAGTAAAGTAGCACAAGGTAATTACACCATAAAAGTAAATGCAGTTGATTCTAAGGGTGAAACAATGAACTCAAGCAGTTTTATTTATGGCATTATTGATGGTGTCAGGTTTACTGATAAAGGCACTGTATTAGTTGTTGATTCCAACGAATATTCTTTGTCTGATGTTTTGGAGATATTAAAAAGTGGAAACAATTAATTGTAATCGGCTAATTATGGGAGGTAAAAAATGAACGAGATTAACGGCATTAAAGTTCCATTTTTACCCATAGTTGAAAAATCAGGTTTAGAGCCGGACAAATTTGGAAACAGCGGTGTACAGTTCAACGACATTTTTACTCAAGAGCTTGATAAGATTAAATTTTCTAATCATGCGCTAAAAAGAATGGAATCCAGGAATATTCAATTTTCTGAAGCTGAGTTACAAAGACTAAACAATGCAATTGAAAAAGCTGAAATGAAAGGTGCAAAAGACTCATTAATTATGATGGACAAAACTGCTTTCATTATTAATATTCCTAATAAAACAGTTATCACTGCACTGCAACTTGGCAATGAAGGCAATGATGTTTTCACAAATATTGACAGTGTAGTTTTCGGATAAAATTTTTAATTAACAAAGGAGCGGGACCTTCCGAGGACGCTCCCGGTTCAGCCGACTGACTGAAGCTGAGCCAATTAGTGAAATAATCTCAGGAGGTTATAATGGCACTTCTAAATTCACTCTTCGCCGGTGTTTCCGGCTTACGCAACCATCAATCTATGATGGATGTGATTGGTAACAATATCGCTAATGTTAACACAATTGGCTACAAAGGCTCGCGTATAACATTTAGCGATACTTTTAACCAGTTTATTAAATCAGGCACCAATCCTACAAGTAATACTGGTGGTACGAACTCATTCCAAATTGGACTTGGAATGAAGATTAATTCAATTGACCGCAACTGGAATCAAGGCACATTTGAAAGAACTGGAATAACTACTGATTTAGCACTGCAGGGACCTGGCTTGTTCATACTGAAAAGTAATGGACAGCAATTTTATTCTCGTGCCGGTGCATTTATTTTTGATGCTGATGGTAAATTAGTTAATCCTCAAAATGGTGCTGTTGTACAGGGTAAAATTGCAAATGGTTTAGGTGAAATTCCTGCTGGAACGACGTTACAAGACGTTGTAATTGATAAAAATTTAAGGTTGCCCGCAGTTAAAACCACAAATGTATCTTGGGGAGGTAACTTGCAAAGCAGCTCTACTACTATAAGGACTGATATTGTAGAATTAGTAGGGAACTTGAAAAAGGAAACACCTAGTTCAACACAATATTACCCGGGGCCTACTAATAGTGATTGGAGTACAAGTAAGATCTACAACAAGGACGGCACAGAATATCAGTTATGGAGCCGATTCGAAGAAGATACATCGGGTAATTGGACGTATTTCTATGAAATTAGAGATAAAAATGGGAATCCTCTCGGTACCCCAATTACTGGAAGCCAGTCGCTTACTTTCGATCCAGTTACAGGTACATCAACTACTAATCAGATTGTTATCCAAGATGCCACAGAAAAAATTGACTACAAACTAAATTTTTCTTCTCTCAGTAATTTACAAGCTGATAGCAATGTTGTTGTAAGAGTAGATAAGGGAGAAGTAGCCGAGCCAGTACTTGGTGCAGTAACAATATTCGATTCTTTAGGTAACCCTCATACTTTATCCGTAAAATTTGAACATATAGATAGCAATAGATGGAGCTGGGCAGTATCTGTTCCGTCTTCAAGTGGTTCTCTTAGCCCTAATTCATATGGTGAAATTTATTTTGATCCTAATGGTCAAATTCAAAGTATATGGCAGGCAGGTAATCAGGTTACTAGTACTCCCCCAATACCACAAGTTACTTTTACACCAGCAAGTGGTGCGGAAGCACAAGTAATTGATCTAAATTTTGGTACTGGAACAGCTGGTGTAACACAAACAAACTTAAGTTCACAGATTGCAGCTTTATCTCAGAATGGTTCTGCTTCAGCTGCATTAACTAATTTAAATATTGACCAGTATGGCAATATAATTGGTATTTTCTCAAATGGTAATTCTAGAAAATTGGCTCAAATAATGGTTGCTACTTTTAAAAACTTGAATGCATTGGTGAGCGTAGGCGATAATATGTACAATGTAGCTGCTAACAGTGGTGACCCAAGAATTGATACTCCAGGTGAAAATTCAGCTACTACAATTCAATCTGGTGCGCTTGAACAATCAAATGTTGATTTGTCTGAAGAATTTACAAAGATGATTATTTCACAGCGCGGTTTCCAAGCTAATGCAAGAGTAATTACAACTGCTGATAATTTATTGCAAGAAATTACAAACCTCATCAGATAGCCCTCAGCCCTTAAAAGATTCCACTCTGCCTAAGGGTGGAATCTTTTCCCTTATTGTAAACTTTGTTAGACAAAGAACAAGAGTGAAGTTTGTTGTCTAAGAAGTCGTGAATTTTTTTGTTAGTGATTGCTTCACTCACTTCGTTTATTCACAATGACAGTAAAAGTATGGTTGGTTGAGACATCAGCTTTCTTTTCATTAGTTACACGGAGAACCACAGAGAATTCACGGAGAACGTAATGGGCGAAGAAACCTTAAACCCTACAATTGAAATGATTTTAATTGACTTACAAACAAGCTAATAAGATTTCAATAGAATAATGATACTGATGAGCCTTTGATTAAATTATGCCATAAACATAAACTTACCACAAGGTGGTGAATTTTCATTATTTTTAAATAACCTTAGCAACATCACTACCAGAAAAGAAAAATTAACCTTATTACCTTATCCTTAATTTTTTTTCTTTGAAGCATAAGTGGTTGTAGGGACCTCAATCCTACATCGTTTGAATCATCTGTTTTCATCACTGCATCAGTTTACTGAATTCGTGCAACTGAATAATATTAACCACATTATTATTCTTAATTCATTCAAATTTCGCTTTTTTCTTACTTGTCTAATGGCATATCTATTGAATAATAGAAGCAAAAAAGCAGATAAAATATGGAAAACGAAGAGAAAAGGACTGAGACAACAATTAAGGTTGATTCCCAGGCAAAAGAGGGCGAAAATCCCCCTAAAGTAGAAGTGCCAGGCAAAAAATCTGGTTTTAATATGAAAATAATTTTATTTGGACTTCCCCTTTTTATTTTGCAGCTTGTTGTTGTTTACTTTGTTACAGCGAATATTCTTTTACCCAAGATTAACAATTCAAATAGTGCCGTTGTAGCAGACACTGCATCAGAAAATAAAACCGAACCATTAAACGATACAACACATCAGCAGCAGGATGTTATCGGGAAATATATTTATTCAGTAGAAGATGTAATTGTAAACCCAGCGGGAACGAATGGCCAAAAGCTTCTGCTTTCTTCATTGGCTTTTGATTTGCCCAGAGAATCTTTTCAAAAAGAACTGCAAGGCAAAGAAGTTTTAGTAAAGGATAAAATTATTTCCATTCTTTCCAGTAAAACTATTGATCAGTTAAGTAATGCAGCGTACAAAGATTCATTAAGAATGGAGATTTCCAAAGGTGTAAGCTCGTTATTCTCTGACATTAAAATCAATAAGGTTTATTTCAGTAAGTATATAATTAATTGATAACATGAAAGGTTAAAGATGGCAGAGGTATTATCACAGCAGGAAATTGACCTTTTACTGAATAATGTAAAGAGTGGCAAAGAAGAGAAACCTCAGACAGAGCCACAAAAAGAGGCAGTATTATTTGATTTTAGACTTCCGAACAGAATATCTAAAAATCAACTTAGAACTATACGAAACATACATGAATTGTTTGCAGAAAATTTAGCTTCGTTTTTAGTTTCCAAATTACAGTCAGTTGTAGTAATTAATGTGACAGCAGTAGACCAATTATATTACTCTGAATATGTGCTTTCTGTTGCAAATCCAGCCTGTTTGTTTACGTATGAAATTAAAGGTACAGATATAAAAGGGATACTTGAATTTACACCTGAACTTTCCTTTACGCTTGTAGACAGATTGCTGGGCGGCAATGGACTTGGCACCAAACAAACAAATATAATTACTCCAATTGAGCAAAAAGTTCTGCAGATTGTTGTTGAAAGGGTAATGGTTGACCTTAAAAAAGCTTGGCAGCAAATTGATAATTTAGAATTTGTTATTGACAGGTTTGAACCTGATATTGATTTTGCACAAATAACTTCGCCAAATGAATCTGTGCTTCTGGTTACTTTTGAAATTGTAATTGGTGAAAGAACATACTTAATGAATTTATGTTATGCTACTTTTGCTTTCGATTCTATTTTAGCAAAATTATCCTCTCAAAAGTTTACTTCTTTAAGACCGACAAAATATCAAGGTACTACATCTAAAGAAATTATCACCTTAAATATAATGAATGTGGAGATACCTGTTAGTGTAGAGTTCGGTACATCTAAAATCACTGTTAAAGAACTACTTGAACTTGAAAAAGGTGATATAATAATGCTTTCCAATAAAATTGGGGATGAAAGTGTTGTAAAGTACAACGATAAAAAATTGTTTTACGGAATACCTGGTGTTTCCAACAAACAAAAAGCAATTAAAGTTACACGCAGAATTAGCCAAAATCCAACTAACTTAACAAGACAAATAACAATATAAGAAATAAGGTAAGGTTATGAGTCAAGAAACTGAATTAAAAAATGAGAATACACAAGAAGAAAAACAAGCAGAACCACAGTCTGAAGAACAAGTAAAAACAGCTGAATTCGAAGAATTTGATGAATCAACATTACGAGGCTCTGTTACAACAGAAAGACTTAACTTTATACGCGACCTTCAGCTGAACGTCTTTATTGAATTGGGAAGAACTAAGATGCTGTTAAAAGACATACTTGAGCTTGAACGTGGTTATGTAATTGAGTTAGATAAATTAGCAAGCGAGCCGGTGGATATTTATGTCAACAACAAAAAAGTTGCTGAAGGTGAAGTTGTAGTTATTGATAAGCATTTTGGAATCCGTATAACAAACTTAATTGACACCTCAGACAGATTGAAGGGAATACTGTAATGTTCATTGATATTCTTAAAATGATTTTCCCGCTTTTAGTGATAACTGCATTGCTTGGCGGCGCACTGTGGTTTGTTAAAAGATATTCAACTAAGTCTAATATTGCGGCTAGTAAAGAGTTCACTGCTAAACTAATTAGTTCACAAATGATTTTCCCTAAAAGATTTGTTTCTGTAGTTAAAATAAAAGATAAATTACTTGTACTTGGAATTACCGACCATTCAATTACACTACTAAAAGAGTTTGATTATCCTGATAATTTGGAAGAAAATTTTAGCAACATACAAAAACAAAGCTTTTGGGAAATTTTAAAGAAAAATATAAATCCTAAATGAAAAACTTTTTGTTAACTGGAATAATTCTTATTTCAATATTTACCGTAAGTGTTAAAGCGCAGGCAAATCCAACTATTCCTTTACCAAGTATTGGGATAAACATAAAATCATCTGATAAACCTGAAGATGTATCTGTTACTTTGCAGATATTATTTTTAATGACGATACTTTCAGTTGCACCTTCGCTTTTAATAATGACCACTTCTTATTTAAGAACAATAATAGTTTTTCATTTCTTAAAAAATGCGTTAGGCACTCAACAAATGCCACCCAGCCAATTACTTGCCGGTATTGCTTTGTTTATTACTTTTTTTGTAATGGCTCCTACATGGAATAAGGTTTACGATGATGCTGTTAAACCATTAATGGATGGAAAAATTAAAATGCAGGAGGCATATGACAAGGGTATTGAACCAATAAGAAATTTTATGTTCAAAAGCGCCCGCGAAGAAGATATTGAATTGTTTGCAAGCCTGGCTAATTTGAAAAGACCTAAAAATAGGTCGGAACTGCCAACATACATTTTAATTCCAGCATTCATTCTTTCTGAACTGAGAATTGGTTTTATTATGGGATTCTTTTTGTTTATCCCTTTTGTAATGGTTGATATGATTGTATCAAGTATTTTGCTTTCTATGGGAATGATGATGATCCCTCCAATGATGGTTTCGCTTCCTTTCAAAATTTTGCTTTTTATTTTAGTCGATGGCTGGAACTTAGTTGTTGGTTCACTAATAAGGAGTTTCGGATAATGACAGAAGAACTTGTTATAGAAATTTTAACAGATGCTTTTTATACTGTTTTTATTATTCTTTTGCCAATTCTTGGTGTGTCACTTATCGTTGGTATTATCATTTCAATTTTTCAGGCAGCAACTTCAATACAAGAGATGACACTTACGTTTGTACCAAAAATTTTATTTACAGCTGTGGTTATTATTTTGTTGCTTCCTTGGATCATGGATAAAATGATATCAATTACTGTAAGAATATTTAATTTACTAACTACAGTAGTGAAATGAACGGCGTGCTTCAAATCGATTTTGTAATTTTCTTTTTGATTTTTTTAAGAATTATATCTGCCTTTGTTGCTGCACCGGTTTTGGGAAACAGCGCCGTTCCCGTAGTAACAAAAATATTCTTGTCTATTTTAATAGCTTATATTTTGTTTTTTGTTTTACCCAAAGCCACCTATAAAATTGAACTGAATTTGTGGTTCATTGTTATTAATGCAATTAAAGAGATAATAACTGGATTGATAATTGGATTCACATTGAATTTACTTTTTTACGGGATTTCATTTGCTGGTTCAATAATGGGTTTTGATGTGGGATTAAGTGCATCTCAAGTGCTGAACCCCTTTGATGAAACAGAGAACGATGTTATTGGTCAAGCACTTTATTTTTTAGCAATGTTAATTTTTTTGTTGATTAATGGGCATCACTACATTATAAAAGCATTAGATGTTTCGTTTAGAGTTGTTCCGCTTGGCAAGTATGTTGTTAATGAATCTTTATCAAAATTGTTAATAAAATATTCTGGTGCTGTCTTTGTTATTGCAATAAAAATTGCCTCGCCAATTTTAGTTTCGTTTTTTATTCTTCATATTGCAGAGGGGATACTCTCGCGTGTAATTCCACAAATGCAGGTTTTCTTTGTAACTCAGCCATTAAAAATTGGACTTGGTTTTTTAATTCTTTCGTTATCAGTCCCTTTGTATGTTTATGTTATTAAATCGATGTTAAGATCGTATGAAGATAGCTTGTATCAAATAATAAAAGCAATGGGTGCCTAATGCCGGATATTGAAGGACAAGAAAAGACTGAACAAGCGACTCCTAAAAAGTTAGAGGAAGGCAGAAAAAAAGGACAAGTCGCAAAAAGTATTGAGATTAATTCATTTGCTGTTTTTAGTGCTGGATTAATATTGCTTCTCGCATTTAAAAATTTTATTGGAAATAACATTACAACCTTCAGCAGATATATTTTTAATTCACTTAATGAACTGACAATAAGCAAAGATTTAGTTCAGCTTTATGCTGTTAAAGGAGTTCTATTTTTATTTTCCTGCATATCACCTGTATTGATAGGAATTGTAGCTTTTGCACTTATTTCAAATATCGGTCAAGTCGGCTTTAAAATAAGTTTTAAAGCTTTGAAGCCGGAAATCGAAAAGTTAAACTTGATAAAAGGCTTCAAAAAAGTCTTTTTTTCATCTCGTACCTTTGTGGAGGTTCTTAAGACCATTTTTAAATTTACAATTGTTGGACTGTTTACTTACTTTGTTGTAAAAAAATATGTTATAGAATCACCCACATTAATCGATTACTCAATACCTCAAATAGTTAATTACATGCTTGATGGCTCAACCTCTTTGATTATAAAACTTTCTATAATATTTGCTGTAATTGCTGGAAGTGATTTTGTTTTTCAGAAGTATAAGTTTAAGAAAGATATGATGATGACAAAACAAGAGGTTAAGGAAGAACAAAGACAAGCAGAAGGAGACCCAATTGTTAGAGGCAAGATTAAAAGTAAAATGTTATCTGTTGCTAAAATGAGAATGATGCAGGAGGTACCAAAAGCTGATGTTGTTATTACAAATCCTACTCACTATGCTGTTGCATTAAAGTATGATTCGATGAAAAATGCTGCACCAAAAGTTGTTGCGAAAGGTGTAGATGATGTGGCTCAAAAAATTAAAGAAATTGCTACAAAACATAATGTTCCGCTTCATGAAGATAAAGAGCTTGCAAGGTCTTTGTTCAGACTTTGTGATGTTGGCGATGAAATTCCAGAAAAATTATTCCATGCCGTAGCTAAAGTGCTGGCTTATATTTACAGCCAAAAAGGTAAAATAAAAAGACACAGGAAAATAGTATAAGATGTTAGCGTTAAATAGAAATAGCGATATAATTTTAGCATTCGGTTTGTTACTAATGCTGGGTTTAATGCTTCTGCCTCTCCCGGCCGGTTTTTTAGATTTTTTCCTTTCACTTAATATAAGTCTGTCAATCTTAATTCTTGTAATTTCTTTGTATATAAAATCTCCTTTGGACCTTTCAGTTTTTCCTGGACTTTTACTAATACTCACTCTTTTTAGGTTAGCACTAAACATCAGCTCTACACGTTTAATTTTAATTGATGGTTATGCAGGTAAAGTAATTGAATCGTTTGGAAATTTTGTTGTAGGAGGAAATTATGTAGTTGGTGTTATAGTTTTTATTATACTTGTAATTATTCAGTTCATTGTTATAGTTAAAGGTTCCGGGAGAATATCTGAAGTTGCTGCTCGTTTTACACTTGATGCTATGCCCGGAAAACAAATGGCAATTGATGCAGATTTAAACAGCGGCTTAATTAACGATGCTGAAGCTAAGGAAAGAAGAGAAAAAATTAGTCGTGAGGCTGAGTTTTACGGTGCAATGGATGGTGCAAGTAAATTTGTTAAAGGAGATGCAATTGCAGGATTGTTGATAAATGGTATTAATATTATTGGTGGTTTTATTATAGGGGTTGTTCAAAAAGGGTTAACTTTTGATGATGCATTAAGAAAATATACAATTCTTACTATTGGCGATGGACTGGTTTCACAAATACCTGCACTAATTATAGCTACTTCTGCTGGATTTGTTGTTACTCGTAGTGCGGCTGGCACAGCATTAGATTTTCAGATGAAAACACAATTGCTTTCAAATCCCAGAGTACTTGCAGTTGTTGCATCAATGGTATTTCTTTTTAGTTTTGTGCCTGGTATGCCTACAATTCCATTTATGATATTATCTTCAATTTTAGGTGTAAGCAGTTATCTTGTAAAGAAAGAGAAAGCGGCTGAAACAACTCAAGAGGCCGAAAATGTAGAAGTTGAAGAGGTAAAAAAGGAAGAGAAAGTTGAACAGTATTTGCAAGTAGACCCAATTGAAATAGAGATTGGGTACGGCCTGATAAGTTTTGTCGATGAAAAGCAAGGTGGTGATTTGTTTAAGAAAATAGCTTCAACGCGAAAGTATATTGCAATGGAATACGGTGTGCTTATTCCGCCTGTAAGAGTGAGAGATAATTTACAATTAGAACCGAACGAATATATAATTAAAATAAAAGGGAATATAGTTGCTTCTTATTCAGTTCATGTAGATAAATGGCTTGCTATGAATCCAGGCCACATTCAAGAAGAACTGCAGGGGATATCAACATACGACCCGGCTTTTAAACTGCCAGCTTATTGGATTTCTAAAGAAGAAAAGGATAAAGCTGAACTGCTTGGTTATACTGTTGTTGATGCTTTGTCGGTTTTGTCAACTCATCTTCAAGAAACATTAAAAAATAACTTTGATAAGATTTTATCTAGACAGGCAGTAAAAAAATTATTGGAGAACTTAAAAGCTGAGTACCCAGCAGTAGTAGAAGAAATTAATCCTGAAATTTTACCATTAGGAACCATACAAAAAGTTTTGCAAAATTTGCTGAAAGAGTTAATTCCAATAAAAGATATGGTTCAAATTCTTGAAGCGTTAATTGATTATTCGAGAGTTACTAAAAATGTTGATGTGCTTACTGAATATGTTAGGCACTCATTAGGCGAAACAATAGCTAATCTTTATAAAGACCACAATGGCGTTATACATGCAGCGGTATTAGGACAGTCATTAGAATCAATGATAACAAAATCACTTCAAGAACAAAAAGAGGCAATTCACACTCTGGGTTTATCGCCATCGTTACTAAAAACATTAAATAAAAATTTAGAAGTAATAGTGAACAAATTTAGAAATGTAGGTTATGTGCCAATAATAATTACTCATGCTACTATTCGTCCGTATTTTTTTAGACTTGTTAATTCAACTTTCCCTGATATTGTAGTTCTGTCTTATTCTGAATTGCCATCCAATGTAGAAGTAGAGTTTGTAGATAAATTAGAGGTATCAAATGAAAATTAAAAAGTTCTGGGGGAAAACTCTACACGAAGCTACAGAGTTAATGAAGAAAAATATGGGAAAAGATTCCGTTATACTTTCAACAAGAATTGTAGAGAAAAATACCCCTCAAGGAATAATAAAATACTTTGAAATTACATCGGGAGTAGAAGAAACAGATGTGCTAATTGAAGATAAGGTAGATTCTATTGAGGATGAATATCTTATTTTAAATAAAGAAAACGATAGGAACGAGGTTGATGAAATTAATTCTCTTAAAGAGGAAATAGTAGCTGCCAAAGATTTTGGCAAGAAGAACAACACAATTGAGCAAAATGATTTAAATGAAATTTCTGAAATACTGTTATTTCGTGAAGTAAAAGAAGCAATTGTCAAGTTAATAATTGAGCAAATATTAAAAAGCAAGCATCTATTGAATCAAAGAAATTTGGATGACTATGTAACCTCGTGCATTTCTTCAATGATTTATACAAAAGAATTTTATGTGGATAAGAAAAAAAGACCAATGACTGTTGCACTTGTAGGACCAACCGGCGTGGGTAAAACAACAAGTATTGCGAAATTAGCAGCAATATCCAAAATATTGCATAACCTTGAAGTTGGAATTCTTTCAATCGATACCTACAGATTAGGCGCGATAGACCAGCTGAGAATATTTTCTGAAATTAGCAATATTGAAATGCTTGTTGCTTACGAGCCGAAAGAAGTAGTTGTCCAAATGAACAAACTGAAAAATAAGGATATCGTGTTTATTGATACTGTTGGCAGAAGTCAAAAAAATATTAAGGAACTTAAATCAATAAAAAATTATTTGGAACAGTTGAAAATTGATGAGACAATTTTAGTCCTAAGCTCCACAAGCTCTACTAAAAACCTTTACGAAAGCATCGACAAATTTAAAATGTTTGGTATTAATTCACTGCTAATTTCGAAGATTGATGAAGCAGCTGCCTTTGGCAATATACTTAATGTTTCTTATGATTTTGAAATTCCCATTATGTTTCTAACAAATGGCCAGGTTATCCCTGATGATATAATTTCCGCTGACAAAGATTACATAGCCAAATTAATTTATAAGAGAAATCTCGTTTGAGTATAATGATGTACGACCAAGCACAAAAGCTAAGAAGGATATTTGCTAATTCTGTTCAAAATTCTGTTTTTCCCAAAAAAATTATATCAATTACTTCAGGCAAAGGCGGTACTGGAAAAACTTTTCTTTCTGTTAATCTTGCTCATTTATTTGCAAAGGAAAACAAAAGGGTACTGCTAATTGATTTTGATCTTAACTTGGCAAGCGCTGAAATTTTAATGAATCACAATACTGAAAAAAATATTGTTGATTTTTTTAACAACGAAATTCTTTTAGAAGAATTAATACAAAAAAATAATGAAAACCTTGATGTTATTTTTGCAAATTCCGGCACTTCAAATTTTTATTACCCCACAGAAACACAAATAAATTTTTTCTGCAATCAATTAAAAGAAAGAATTAATGATTATGATTATATAATAATTGATACTGGTGCAGGGGTTAGTCCATACACACTCAACATTTTAGAAAGGTCTGATTTTATCTTTTTTGTAATTACTCCAGAACCTACAAGTGTAATGGATGCTTATGTTTTAATTAAATATTTCTATCGTAAAAAAAGAATTAATAACTTTGCTGTAATTACAAATAAAGTGGATAGTGAAATTGAAGGATTAGAAACGCATAATAAACTTCAATCGGCATTAACAAACTTTTTAAAAATTAAAGTCCCGCTACTGGGCTGCATTAATTTATCCTCTCAGGTTCATCAATCGTTAGTTCATCAAGAAATATTAGTTGAAAGCTCTTGCGATAGTAAGACCGCAATAGAACTCCAGAACATAAAAGAGAAGGTTGAGAAATTTGTTCAACTGTATAATAGTAGCCAGCCTAATATTTAGCACCCTTCAAAATTATTTTTATTTCATTACTTATTGAGACCTCTGCTTGGTATAATCTTTGCCTTTTTGAATAAAAAAAGAGAGGAAGATGAACAAAATTGTTTTGAATATTGGTTTGTTGGTCTTTTTCATTGGGATAATATTTTTTGCTTACAGAGGGCTTCCTGTTGAAGTCATAATTTTTAGGTCGCTGCTTTTATTTCTTTTTACAACTATCATAGCCGGTGTATTCAGCATCATTTTAATTAAATCATTTTCGAAAAATTTTTATAAAAAAGATAGTAATTAAGTTTTAGGAAAATCTAATGGATAACAATTTTTTGTGGAATAAGTATAAAACCACACATTCTCCAGAGGTTAAAAAAGAAATTATACTTAATTATGTTAACCTCGTCCATTACGTAATTCATAACACAAAGTTAATTAATTATGGAATTTTTGAAGACCGAGATTATTTTCAGTATGGGATTGAAGGATTAAGCGAAGCAATTGACAGATTTAATCCAGATTATGGGACTAAATTTGAGACTTACGCAATTCAAAGAATTCGTGGTAAAATTATTGATGAAATACGCAAGGTCAATGCCAAACAAAGAGTTTATCAATCTGAAAATCTAAATGATATTTATTCTCAGCTTTCGCTTAATTCTGCCTTTAACGCAGAGGAATCTTGTCAACTCTATGAGGTAATTCCAGATAATGTAGAGACGCCCGATAAAATTCTTGAAAGCAATGAAATAAAAGAAGAACTAAAGAAACAGTTAAAGGCACTTAACGAGAGGGACAGGTTAATAATTACTTTATATTATTATGAAGGACTCAATTACAAGGAAATAGCAAAGGTACTGGGGATTACTGTATCGAGAGTTTCACAAGTTCATACAAAAATAATTAATACATTGAAGAAAAAATTGGCATACATGAATGTATAAACAAGGACCTGAAATAAAACAAGAAAATTTGAATTCACAGCCTCGTGGAAAGAAGCCGGATATTAGTCTAATACGAAACTTACCGGCAATTCCTACTATAATGATTGAGATAAATAACCTTTTAGATAATCCTTTAACCAGCGTTAATGAGTTAGCTAATATTATAAACAAAGATCAAGGTTTAACAGCCAAGATTTTGAAAATTGCCAACTCTCCACTTTATGGTCTTCCGCGAAAAGTTTCTACTATTGAATTTGCTATTGTTGTACTGGGCTTCGACCACATTAGGGATATTGTGATTGCTATAACAATTATTGAAACATTTAATAAAAGAAAAAAAGACGAAATGAATCTTAGGAAATATTGGATACACTCGCTAATGGTAGCTGGTGTTTCTAAAAAAATTGCAGAAGAATTTAGTTATGGCAATCCTAATGAAGTTTTTACTGCTGGCTTGCTGCATGATTTGGGTATTTCAATTATTCAAAGGTATTATGAGGAAGAGTATAAAAAAATAAGTGGACTAATAACTGAAAATAAATATAATAGCCTTTATGCAGAAAATATAACTCTTGGTTTTACACATCAAGAAGTTGGTGAACTGTTATTGGAAAAATGGAATTTGCCATTGACTTTATGCGAGGCAGTAGCAAATCATCACTTCCCTTCTGAATCAAAGAATAATAAACTAGTTAGTTCTTTTATTCATTTGGCTGACTATATAACAAATAAACTGCAGCTTGGTGATTATATGTGGGATGACCATTTTGAATTAGATGAGCAAGTTTTGTCAATCTTAGGTTTTGATAATCATAAAAAATTGGAAAGTTATATCGAGAGCCTTGAAGATAAAATTAAATTACAATTTGAAAACATAATTATATAACAACATGGAAAGTCAAATAATAAATAACTCTAAGAGAGAAAGAACTGAATTAATAATCAATAATGTTTACACTTTGCCGGTTATGCCCGAAGTTCTTTCTAATGTTTTAGCACTAATTAATAACGAAAAAACTACCACAAGTGAACTGAGCAGAGAAATTTCTAAAGACCAAAGTCTTGTGGTTAAAATTTTATCAATAGCAAACTCGCCTTACTATGGTTTACAGAAAATTGTGTCATCCATTGATTTTGCTATAATGATACTGGGTTACTCTGAATTACAAAGTATAGTTACTGCTTTGGCAATTTTAGAACTGCTTAAAAATAAATCCGATAAATATTTGGACCAGAAAGAATTTTACATTCATTCATATTTAACTGGCTTGTTAGCTAAACGAATAGCCTACGACTTGGGGTATGTTGATTCTGACAAGGCATTTATAGCCGGCTTTATTCATGATATTGGCATTTCTATAGTACATCGATTTATGCACTCAAGCTTTGTGCGTATTTATGAAGAGGTACAACAAAACAATATACCAATGATAGAAGCAGAGAAAAATGTTTTAGGCATGACTCACGAAGAAGTTGCCAAGTTTCTTTTGAATAAGTGGAACCTGCCGGATGCAATTTCAAATGCAGTTAATTTTCATCACTATCCATCGAAATCTAAAGAAGATAGATACTTGCCAACCATAGTTCATATTTCTGACTACCTTATATATAAAACTTTTGGCAATAAATATTATTGGGATAAGGATTTGGTTTTCGATAAAGAAGTTCTTGATGTTTTTAGATTTGACTCTGTTGAGGATGTTGACAATTTTGTAAACAATTACGTGTTAACATTAATTGAACAAGCAAATGAATTAGGAGCTAAAATTGAGGCTGATTAGAGAAAATACTCATATCTACGAGCCTTATCTTGATTCTATTTTAAGGCAGAATCAAGTTGAAGCTTCGGGAATAAACAATTATACCGTAAAGCAGCAAACTTCGGTATTTAATATTCCCAGAAAGGAACCAGCTTACATTAACATTATTAATTATTTCAGTAAGCGTACGCAAAATGCCTCATCAGTTGATGGCTTATTTGATATTTTTTATCAAATTCTGTGCGATTTAATTCCTTACGAGAATGCTTCAATTTATTTTATTGATGAAAACGGCAGAACTTTGCAGCCTGTAGGCAAGTCAATAAATCATGAGGAGTTTTCATTTCTAAATAAAGCATATCAAACCGGTACGCTTGAACAAATTTTTAGCAAAAATACTGCGGCTGGAATTCAAAGGTATTATAAAAATAAAACCTACATAAACTACATTTATCCAATAGTAGAATATAAAATTAAAAAAGGTTTTTTATCGGTACTTTCAACCTCAAATAATCTATTAAACGATTCAAAACTTTCGCAGGTCATTTCCATCTTACTTGATATTTTAATTAGGAAAATGGAACTAATTAATTACAAAGTGAATTTTAACGATACTTACAAAGAATTGCATTTATACCAGTCTAAATTGACCAATGATTATAAATATTCTGCTATTGGTGAATTAACCTCAGGGGTTGTTGAGCATATTTTTTCTCCTTTGCAGGTTATTGTAACTAGTACAGACTTACTTTCAATGGATGCAAATGAAGATGCAAATGAAATATTGAAGAACATTAAAGAACAAGTTAATAAAATAAAATCGCTTCTTAACCCTCTGATTAGATTTGTCGATTCAAATAACTCTAAAACTAACTATCAGCCATGCAACCTAAACGAGATAATACAAAATTATCATTCAGTGGTAAACGCACGGTTGCGTCAAATAAATTATGAGTGTTTATTAGACTTAGAAGAAAATATCCCTACTATAATTTCTATACCCAACGATATACTGCAAATATTAACCAATGTTTTTACACTGCTTAGCAGCAGCGAAGAAAAAAATATGGGCGGTATTTTAATTCAAACAAGAAGCAATAATGAGTATGTGGTTATTAAAATTATTACTACAGATTACTTACCTGTAATTTATAATTATGAAGAAAATCCAACTAAAGATTTAAGTATAATAATGATTAACAGCTTAATGAAGAAGTATAACGGCAAAATGAATATGCAAACCGATAAAACAAATGGCACAAGCATAACCCTTTCGTTTCCAATAGTGAGGAAAATGCTATGATTAAGTTTTTGCTGTTGTTGGTATTAGTTAATCCTATTCTTGGATTTTCTGAAGCATCAAATTCGACCGATTCTATTGATGTGAAGAAATTAGTTCAGCTTGAAATTCAAAAAGCTATTCAGAAAAAAAGTACTCCACATGTTGCTCTTAAAGTTGATAATAAGATTAATGAAAATATCAAACAAAAAAATATATACATAAATAAAAAGTTCAGCTTTTCAGCTAACTCCCTTAATATACGAATTGCCGTTATGTTATTTGCCGCTGTAGCTGCTTTTCTTGTGGTTTACATCAGGCGCAGAAAAAGAAATAAGCCAATAAAATCTAATCTGAAAGAAAATATACAATTGATAAGAGAGGAAAAATTTATTAGGAAAATTGACCCACGACTTAAAGAAATACGTACAAAACTTTGTTTAACCGCCTCAACACTTTCTGATGAAAGAGAAGTAGTAACAAAAGCTCGACAAATGAATATTGCTAAGGGAGAGTTAATGTTAGCAATGAAAATGAACGGGCAAATTGAAAATAACAGCATTAAGTGGAGGTAAAAATGGTAAAAGGAATTTATGCAGCGGCTCGCACTTTAGAAAAAAATAATAAACTGATAAATATAATTGCTAATAATCTGGCTAATATGAACTCAATTGGATTTAAGAAAGACTCAACATTTTCACATATAATTGATAGCTATAATATACCGCAACTAAGTGAGTACACCGATTATACTCAGGGCGAATTAGAACAAACCTCTAATCCTTTAGATTTAGCTCTAAAAGGGAAAGTTTTTTTCGCATTACAAGATGATAACGGAGAAATTTACTTCACTCGCAACGGAAAATTTACTATTTCTGAAAACGGCTATATTGTGAATGGGGATGGACTTAAGCTTTTAGGCAAGAATGGACCAATCAATACAAATGATAATTTTTTTAACAATAATGAGAAAATACAAATAAACAAAAATGGAAATATCAAGATAGGCGATATTGATGTAGATTCACTTTTAGTGGTAAAATTTGAAAATGATGACCAACTAACAAAAGTAGGGGCTGACAATTATAAAATTACTTATGGCAGCTATTTAATAGCTGAAGACTCAGATTTTGAAGTTCAACAAGGTTACTTGGAAAATTCAAATGTAAATGCAATAGAAGAAATGGAAAACATGATTAAAGTAAGCAAAGACTTTGAGTCTGCTCAAAAAGTAATGAATTATATCGATAATATAATGGAAAAGGCAACTGAAATTGGAAAAGTTTAATAATTACAATTGGAGGTATTATGTCTACTCGGGCTTTAAGAACTGCTGCTTCTGGAATGTATTCCCAGCAATTAAATATTGAAGTTATTGCAAACAACATTGCTAACATAAACACAACAGGTTTTAAGAAGAACAAAGCTGAATTTCAAGACATGATGTACCAGGAAATTCCTATTAGCACACTTACATCAGATTTATCACAAGCCGCAAAAGCACCTTCGGATAAAATTCAAGTAGGCAATGGTGTACAGGCAGTCTCTTCACAGAAAATATTTACTCAAGGCGATTTAACTCAAACTAACAATCAGCTCGACCTTGCAATTCTGGGAGATGGTTTCTTTCAAGTGAAAAGACCTGATGGCACATACGCTTATACAAGAGATGGTTCTTTTAAAATTAATGCCGAAGGAAAAATAGTTACAGCAAGCGGTTATTATCTTGACCCGGAAATTACACTTAACGAAGATGCACTAAATTTAATAATCAATAAAGATGGCACAGTTGAAGTTGAGCAGGTCGGTGGTGGTAAAGTGCAGCTCGATAATATTCAGCTTGTTAGATTTCTTAACCCAGGCGGTCTAAAATCAATTGGAAATAACCTTTATGAAGAGACAAGCTCTTCTGGTGCACCAATTTATGGTACCCCAGGCTCAAACGGTTTTGGAGAAATAAACCAAGGCTACCTTGAATCTTCAAATGTGGATATTGTTGAAGAAATGATTTCTATGATAGCGGCACAAAGAGCTTACGAAATCAATTCTAAAACTGTTAAAACAGTTGAAGATATGATGACAATGGCTAACAATCTTAAAAGAACATAATTAATATGATATTGCTTTTAATAAACATATTGTACTTGTTTTTACCTATGAGCACAGCAGAAGGCAAAAAAAATTTTACTGCACAGTATATGAAAGAGGTGCTTAATCATGCAGAAATAAATTGCAGCATAGCCGTAAATAAAAATGGGAAAGTTAACAGTAAAACTTCCGGCTTTAATGTAAATGTGAAAAAAGAACTTAAAGAATACTTAACACATAAACTTGTGGATTACGAGTCTTTTTCTTTTAAGGTAATCACTAAGATTAATAATGACCAACCATTGGAATTAAATAATGCTGAATTTACAAGACATGGGAAATACGGCTATATAACCGTTTCTAATAGCAAGAATGGGAAAAATGAGAAATTAATTATAACAGTTGAACTTTCTCTTTTTAAAAAAATATTAATTGCTGATGAAGATATAAAACCAAAAGAAATAATTAAAAGTTCACAATTAACAGTAAAGCTTTATGATGTGGCTTCATTAAAAGGTACACCTGCTGAGTCGTTTGATGTGATAGAGGGATACCGTGCCAAAACTTTTATTAGAAAAGGAGAAGTGATATTAAAAGAAAGCGTAGAAAAACAACCGGATGTTAATTTGGGACAAAATGTTATTGCATTTTTAATTAAGGGAAACGTAGAAATTAATTTTTTAGCCTTTGCGCGGCAGGAAGGCTACATTGGAGACATAATTCGAATTAGAACCTCAGATAATAAATACTTTTCGGCAAAAATTTATGATAAAAACAAAGTTTTAATAGTAGAGTAAATGAAATGAAACATAAAAACATAATAATATTATCTTTATTATTTACAACTGCTATCTGCAGCCAGAATATGAGTCAAAATGCCGGCTCCTCACTTTTTTCTGATTACAAAGCAAGCAGAGTTGGCGATGCAATTACAATTATAGTAGTAGAATCTTCACAAGCTTCCAATAATGCTGAAACAAAAACTGGAAGATCAAGTAACCTAAGTCTAAGCGGCGGGTTTGATGTTAATAATAAAACTTCATCTTCTGGCAATGCAACCTTGAGCACTGGCAACGATTTTTCAGGCTCGGGCTCCACAAAAACGGTAGGCGTTGTAAAAACAAAAATTAGTGCCACAATAGATTCTGTGCTAAGCAATGGAAATTTAGTTATTAAAGGTAGTCGAAAAATTTCAATTAATGGGGAAGAGCAGATGATTTATATAAAAGGCATAGTTAGGCCTTCAGATATAGCAGCTGATAATTCGGTGCTTTCGTATAATATTTCCGAAGCTGAAATAGTTTTTGAAGGCAGCGGCATAATTGATAATGCACAAAAACCTGGCTGGTTAACAAAACTTTTTCATTGGTTATTTTAGGTGCTAACATGAGAACTTACAACTTTAATGCTGCTAAACTTTTAGTAATTTTTTTACTGTTAAACTCTTTTACAGTAGCACAAAGAATAAAAGATATTGCCTTCTTAGAAGGAAATAATTCACAACAAATTATTGGTTATGGATTAGTGGTTGGTTTGGCTGGTACAGGTGATAGCTATCGTTCAACTTTTACTGTTCAATCAATTACTAGTATGTTAAAGAGATTTGGTATTACAGTTCCTCAATCAGACCTTCGTGTTAGAAACGTGGCTGCAGTAATGGTAACAGCAACAATTAATTCTTATTTCAAGCCTGGGACTAAATTTGATGTAATTGTTTCCTCTATGGGCGATGCTCGCAGTCTCAGCGGCGGTACCTTGTTAATGACCCCGCTTTCAGCTCTTGATGGAAATGTTTATGGATTTGCGCAAGGTCCTGTATCAATTGGCGGATACGATATAAGTACTCCCACTGGTAATAGAATTGCCAGTAATCATGCTTTGGCTGGTAGGGTGCCATTAGGCGGGGTGCTTGATAAAGAAATCCATCCAACAAACTTTGACGAATTAAATCAAGTGAGAATATTTTTAAAAGAACCAGATATAACTACATGCAATAATGTTTCTAATGCAATTAACTCTAAGTTCGGCAGTGAAATTGCTAAGCCTTTAGATGCTTCTGAGGTTGATGTTAAAATACCACAGGATAAAGCTAATAATGTTGTTGCTTTTTTAGCCGAATTAGAAAGTATTAACGTGCAGACTGATGATGTTGCTAAGGTTGTGTTGAACGAGAGAACTGGAACAGTGGTAGCTGGCAATAATGTTATTATTCAACCAGTTTCTATAACACATGGGAATTTGAATATCATTATTAGGTCATATCCAATAATATCTCAGCCCGAAGCATTTTCGAGAGGGAACACAGCAATATTTAATAATCTTGTACCTTATGTAGAACAAGATTCATCAAAGACTATTGCGCTGGGGAGAGCATCGACTGTTCAAGAAATTGCTAGTGCATTGAATTCGTTAAAAGTTTCGCCAAAGGATATTATATCAATATTCCAAGCTTTAAAAGAAGCAGGAGCATTAACAGCTGAATTAATTATTATGTAATTATGAAAACATTAGAGTTAACAACTACAAATCCATTAAAACATTTGCAGTCAAACGCTATTTCTCAGAATTCTTTATCTGATGAGAAAAGAATTAAAATTGCAAAAGCTGCACGAGAATTTGAATCACTGCTTACCTCATTAATGGTAAAAAGCATGACACAATCAACCGGCGGTTTATTTGGTGATAGTGGATTTGGTGGTGATGACTTTGATACAATTTTTGAATCTAAGCTTTCAAGTTACATTTCAGAAAATAAGAGCTTGGGTATAGCCGAAATACTTTACGAAAAGATTACAGGTGAGCCTTTCGACCCATCAATTTTTTATAAAAAACCGCCTATTATAAATGAAATAAAATCAAACATTAAAAATAATGCAACTGAATCTTCGTTTAACTATTTAACGCCTTCCTATGAAGCAATGCAGCGTCTCGAAAACTATAGTGCTATAATTATTAAAGCTGCCAAGCAGTATAATATTGACGAGGATTTGATTAAATCAGTGATTTTAGCAGAATCATCTGCTAAGCATAATGCTGTTTCTCCAGCTGGCGCCAAAGGTTTAATGCAATTGATGGATTCTACATCTACTCAACTTGGCGTGAGAAATGTTTTTAATCCAGAAGAAAATATACTTGCAGGTGCAAAGTATTTGTCATCTTTATTAAAAGATTACAATGGTAACCTTGAGCTTTCACTTGCAGCTTATAATGCTGGTCCTAATAACGTGTCTAAATACAATGGGGTTCCGCCTTTCGAGGAGACTGCCAATTATATTCAACGGGTAAAAGGATATTTAAAATATTTTAAGGGTTAATAGCTATGGTACTAAATGAACTGAAATTAGCAAATGACGAGTTGCAGAAATGCCTAACATCGTTGCTGCAAGTTGTAACTGAAAAACAGAAGGCAATTATAGGCTACAACTACGAGCAGCTCAGCAAAGCCATAGAAAAGGAAGAGAGCAGGCTTTTTGAACTGCAGAAGATTCATAAAATGCGCAGAAGTATCCTTAGCAAATTAAAGTCAGAACTTTCACTTGATGTCAATGAAAGCAACTTTGAAGATTTACTGGAGGTTATTCAAGATAAGATAAACAAAGAAACATGGCTGGAACTTTATAATTCAAGTGACGAAATAAGAAAAAGAATAAAAGAGATTCAGCTGGTCAATGACCAAAATAAATACCTTGCTGATTACGGAAGAAGTTTCATAAGAGAACTAATTTCAAATCTTGTTGGTGCCGAGAAAAAATCAATAATTGATAGGAAAATATAATGGGCATAAGCAGAATTTTAGATATTTCGAAAAGAAGTTTATTGACGTACCAAAATGCTTTGGATGTAACAGCACACAATATTGCTAATGCATCAAATCCGGACTACTCGAGGCAGCGTGTAATTTTGAGCGCTACTACACCAGAAAATAATGCGGGATTTTATTGGGGAAGCGGCGTTACCTTATCCTCTATTAACAGAATGACCAACGATTTAATAGTACGCCAATTAGACTCTTACACCAGTAAATTATCATATTCAGATAAACAGGCTGAGTTATTGGGACAAATAGAACAAGTTTTTTCTGAGCCTTCAGACCAAGGTTTATCAGCACTAATAAATCAGTTTTTCAATTCATGGCAAAGTCTTTCTGTAAATCCTTCATCAATCCCATTAAGGAATGATGTGCTTAACAGTGCTAAAAGTCTTTCACTGAAAATTCAAGATATTAACAGCAATTTGGATCTTATAAAATCTTCCATTTCATCTGAGTTTAGAGATAAAGTAAATCAAATAAATTCACTGCTGCAGGATATAAAAAATCTTAATATCCAAATATCAAGTGTAACTAACAGCGGTCAATCTCCAAATGACCTTTTAGACCAGCGCGATAAAAGTATTAACGAACTAAGCAAGCTTGTTGATATAAATGTCATTTATAATAACAATAACTCAGCAATGATTTCTATCGGCGGTATTTTAGCCGTGGATTCTAATTTTACTGTGACTTTTGATACGTCACTTCAAAATGGCAAATTAAATTTAATTACTACGGATGGTAAGTCTCCCATAATTACCAATGGTGAACTTTCTGCATTAGCAGATTTGTACAATAAAAATATCGCCGGCTATCAAAATGATATAGATACAATAGCTAATCAAATTGTAAGTTCAGTTAATTCTTTGCACTCAACAGCTTATAGTATTGAAAATCCTCCGCAGACAGGTATAAACTTTTTTGATGGTTATATCGATGGTAAATTGGAAATTAATCCAAATATATTATCTGATGTAAGAAAAATTGCTGTTTCATCTGATGGAACTTCGGGTAATGGTGATATTGCGAAAACCATCTCAGAACTTGCAGATAAAAAATTAATAGACGGTTTTACGCTTAGTGAAAAATTTAGCACGCTCGTAAATAAAATTGGTAGCGACAAACAGACCATGGATAATTTATCAACATCAAATAAATTGGTATTAGATCAGCTTCAGAACCAGAAGGATTCTGTATCCGGTGTCTCAGTTGATGAGGAAATGACTAATGTTCTTAAGTTTCAAAGAGCTTATGATGCATCAGCAAAATTAATAAAAATAGCTGATGATTTGTTTCAAACACTATTAGATATGGTATAAGAATATGAGAATCTCTGACTTAATGCTTACTAACAATTACACTGAGAACATTAATAATGTTAAGTCAAAAATTAATAGACTTAGTGAACAAATTTCTACTGGCAATAAAATTAATCGTCCATCTGATTCTCCAACCGGCATATCAAAATTATTGGAATTAAATAAGCAGTTCAGTCAAAATAACATTTACTCAGAAAGTGTTTCGTATGGTAAAGATTTTATGGAAGAAACCGTAGGTGTATTAGAAAACATTAACGATGAAGTGACTAATGTTTTATCAAAATTAACAGAAGTTAATGACCCTACTAAGAGTACAACATTAAATGCATATGCCAACGAAATTGATTCAGCATTAAATTCAATTTTATCGTTAGCTAATACTGAATATAACGGCAAATATTTATTTGGCGGCACTGATTTTTCTGATAAGCCTTTTGGTTACAACGCTGGCAATACAGGCATTATTGTAAAAACCAGCGGAACCTCCGGTAAACAAGTAATAAATATTTCTTACCAGCATGAAGAACAAATTAATTTACCAGGCTCAGATGTTTTTGGTAATGTTGATCCTTCAATTGGCAATGACGTGTTTAATGTTCTAATATCGATTAGAAATAAATTACAATCGGGAAATTTACCCGACCAAAGCGATATTGATAAATTAAAAAACATACAATCGAATTTTTTAGACCAAATTACTAAAGCAGGCGTTATCATTAATAACTTGGATAATACTTCTGAAATGCTGAGCAATCAAAATGTAAAATTGCAGGAATTAATATCCAATGTGAACGATGTAGATGTAGCAAAAGCCATAATGGAAATGCAGAACCAAGATTATGTATTGCAAATTTCATATAAAATGTCTGCTATGATTCTTCCAAAATCTTTAATTGATTTCTTATGATGAAGAAAATTGGAAGTTTAAATGGACTATTACTTGGTATAATTTCAATATTTGGAGCCTTCTTTTTAGAAGGAGGTTCATTAAAAGCGTTGTTTCTAATTGCCCCAATATTTATTGTTTTTGGGGGCACATTTGCTGCAGTTATTATCGGCTTCGGCATTGATAAGTTCTCAAATATACTAAAGCTTATAAAAATTGCTTATTTCCCGGAATCTTATGACTTGAATAAACTTGTTGATGATTTTTTTCGATTATCAATTAAGGCAAGAAAAGAAGGATTACTTGCAATTGAAAAAGAATTGAAGAATTTGAAATATAAATTTCCACAAAAATTGACTCGTTACATTATTGACGGGGCAGATAGAGAAACAGTTGAAAACCTTGCAATGCTCGAAATTAAAAGCATGCAGGATAGGCACTATTCTAACATATTTATTTTTTCAAAAATGGGCGGATATGCACCGACAATGGGAATTTTAGGTACTGTAATGGCTTTAATTATGACCTTAGCAAATGCAGGTTCCGATCCAAACATTTTAATAAAAAACATTGCAACTGCATTTATTGCAACATTGTGGGGAGTTTTATCTGCTAATCTTTTGTGGTTGCCAATTGGAGATAAACTTAAAAGATGTCACATGGAAGAAAAACATATGATGGAAATGTCGTTAGAGGGCGCACTAGCTCTTCAAAGCGGGGAAATACCATCAATTCTGAAAGCAAGATTAATAAGCATGCTTCCTCAAAAACAGCAGCAAGAAATTTGAGATACTCTTTACAGGAAAATTTTCTGCCCGATGAGGAAGCTGATAAAGACCGTTACTTAATTACTTATGCTGATTTAATCACTTTGCTTTTAGGATTATTTATAATTCTTTATGCTATCTCTAATATTGATTTAAATAAATATTCGAAAATGATGTTTGCTCTGGGAAATACTTTTGGTGATGGTGGTAAGGTTATTGGGATTAAACCTATAAAAGAACCTGTTATAAGTACAAAAATAGATGACCTAAGAAAAAACTTGCTTCGATTAATAGACAACAAGGAATTTAAGAACTCAGTATCATTGGAAGAAAATGAACGCGGTTTTACGATACACATAATGGAAAATATCTTGTTTCCGCCGGGTAATGCTGAATTAAACGCTACATCAAAGTTGGTGTTAAAGCAATTAGCAAATATTGTAAGAAAACTTCCAAACGATATCCGAATTGAAGGTCATACTGATGACGTTCCTATTCACACAAAAGAATATCCTTCAAATTGGCATTTATCGGTAGATAGAGCGCTTAATACAGCTTATTATTTAATTCAAAATGAAGGATTAGACCCTGAAAAAGTTTCTATTGTTGGTTATTCGGAATACAAACCAATTGCAGATAATTCCTCTCCTGAAGGGAGAGCTAAAAATAGACGAGTTGACATAGTAATTATAAAATAAAAAGGCGTTATGAAAATAGTAACTTATCATTTTGGTGAAGTAGAATTTGAACCCGAAAAAATACTTCAATTTAAAGATGGACTCTTTGGGTTCGAGGAATACCACAAATTTTTGCTTATAAAAGTGGAGAATAGTATTTATTATTGGCTTAATTCAATTGAAGATCCAGAGGTTGCCTTTCCGTTAATTAATCTCGAAGCACTCGATGACCAATACCCTAAAGAACCATCTACTGAGGTTTTTGGCATGGTAACATTAAATAGCAATCCACTTAAGGTTACAGTTAATATGAAAGCCCCGGTTTATATCAATAAAAATAATAACACTGGATTCCAAAAGATTCTTGATTTAGATAAATATTCAATTCACTATAAACTATTTCGCGAAGTAAAGGAAACTGCCTGATGCTAATTCTTAAAAGAAAAATTGAAGAAGAAGTTTACATTGGCAGAGATATTAAAATAAAAATTTTGGATATCTCTGAAAATCAAGTTAAAATAGGTTTTTATGCACCGGAGAGTATCGAAATTTTTCGCTCCGAAATTTTTGAAAAAATAAAAGAAATTAATCAGCAAGCTAAAATTCACAGTAAGGAAAAAGTTCTTTTTGAAAATAAATTTACCTTAAATAAAATTTCTCAAAGATAATGAGCCAAATAAAAACCATAAAGGTACTTGTTGTAGATGATTCGGATGTGATACTTTATTCCTTAAAAAACTTCTTTAAGGAATATAATTTTGATGTTGTTACCTGTAGAGATGGTCTTGAGGGTATTCAACGTGCAATCGAATATAAACCAGATCTAATTTTACTTGATTTGGTAATGCCTAATGTGGACGGTATTAAAATGCTTAAGGTAATTAAATTAATTGATTTGCTTAATAAAATCCCTGTGATTGTAATAAGTGCAAATACAAATAAAAGCAATGTTATGGCAGTTATTGAGGCTGGGGCAGACCGTGTAATTTCCAAACCGCTTAAAAAAGAAATTATTGTTAAGGCTATTAATGAATTATTAGGAAAAGATATGATTCTGGAAGCGAAAAAAGAAGGTCATTTTACAGAGAGTGAAACTACTGAAATGGTTCATCAGTTAAGAACTTTTTTTATAAAGAGTTTTAATCAAAAGAAAAAATATATTCTTAATGGATTGCAGACAAGAAACGATGATTTAATTAGAGCAGTTGTACATGAAATAAAAGGTAGCGGTGGCTCAATTAGGTTTCCAATGCTTACAAATGTGAGTGAAGAGGTCGAAAAATTATTGAGTAAAAATGTTCTTGACTGGGATTTAATAGAATCGAAATGCAATCAAATCTTTTCTTTAGTTGAAGAATTAAAAACTACACATTACTAAAAGCGCATTATGTTAGTAATTATTGGAATAATAGTTGTTATTTTATCAATTATAACCGGCTTTACAATAGCAGGGGGAAAATTACTTCTGCTTTTGCAATGGGCTGAGTTTATGATTATTGTTGGAACTGCAATTGGCAGTATGCTTATCATGAGTTCGCCCTCAATGCTTAAAAAAATAATTGCTGCTATTCCCAATTTGTTTAAAAATCATTCAATTACTAAACAAGATTACCTTGAATTGCTGAAATCTTTTAATGATTTATTTCTCATTTCACAAAGAGATGGATTATTGTCAATAGAACCACATATAGAATCACCAGAAAAAAGTAAAGTACTTTCGGCTAATAAAAAATTTATAGAAAACAAATTTGCTGTGAGCTTTTTTTGTGATACGATGAAAATAATGCTCTCAGGTGCTATACCCGGTCACGAATTAGAAAGTTTAATTGATAAAGAAATAGAGACCTTTGAAATTGAATCTAAGCCTGTTCCAGCAACTATAACTAAAATAGCCGATTCATTGCCGGGCATAGGAATTGTTGCAGCAGTTCTTGGCATTATAGTTACAATGAGTTCTATCGACCAAGGAGCCGTTGCAGTTGGTCATCATGTTGCTGCTGCCTTGGTCGGTACTTTCCTTGGCGTGCTGCTTTCATATGGATTTATAAATCCTATTGCTACCAATATTGAACATGAAATTGAAAGCAAAATGCGTTACCTGGAAACCATAAAGGTTTGTGTTGTAGCTTACGCTAAAGGGAATCCCCCAATAATTGCAGTTGAAATGGCAAGACGAACAATTTTTTCTGAAGTGAGACCAACTTTTTCAGAACTTGAAAATTTTATAAGGGGTAAAAACAAAGCTAATGGCTGATAAGGAAGAGATATTAATAGTCAATAAAAACAATAAAAAAAAACATGGTCATGCGCATGGCGGCGCATGGAAAGTTGCCTATGCCGACTTTGTAACTGCAATGATGGCATTGTTTATAGTTTTATGGGTTCTTTCTCAAAGCGAAGAAGTAAAGAAAGCTGTTGCGAGTTACTTTAAAGATCCATCCAAATTTTCGATTATTAATTTGGAAAATTCAAGCGGCATAAAAAATAGCGCAATTGACTTAAACTTTATTGCCAATAAAAGCGTTGACAAAGAAGCTCAAAAAGCTCAATTCGAAAAGTTGAAAAAAGATATTCAAAAAGAACTTGCTAAAAATACAGAGTTTGAAAGCCTTCTTAAACAGATTGAATTTCAAATGGTTGATGAGGGCTTGAGAATTGAAATGCTGGAATCGGCTAATAACGTGTTTTTTGAGGTCGGAAGTGCTAAATTAAATCCTGAAGCTGAAAAAATATTACTAAAAATTGGCAATGAAATAAAATCTTTACCTAATAAAATTATTGTTGAAGGTCATACAGATGCAAGACAGTATAATCAAAATATTAGAAAAGATTATGATAATTATTTCCTTAGTACTGATAGAGCAAATGCTGCAAGAATTGCCTTGGAAGCTGGAGGAGTAAGTGATAAACAAATAGACGAAATTAGAGGCTATGCAGATAAAAGATTACGTGATAAAAAAGACCCTTATAATGTAGTTAATAGAAGAATTAGTATAATTATTAAATACCTGGAACGATAATGTCCAATAAAATATTAATTGTTGAAGATGACCCGTTTACTAAAGAGTTTTATCGGTTAGTTCTTACTAAAGCGGGTTACTTTACATATATTACTGAAAATGGCGATGAGGTAATGGAGAGATTAAGCAGCGACTCTTTTTGTCTTGTTGTAATAGACATTAATTTGACTAAAACTTATCTTAATAGTGTAAAAATTGACGGCAAGGTTTTATACTCAAAAATTAAGAAGAACAAAAAGCTTAATAGCATGCCAGTGCTTTTAGTTACAGGTTACGATTACGAAACGGCGAAAGAAGGGATTTTTTTTGACGAAAAAAATGATTATATATTAAGGAAACCAATTAGTGATTTAAATTCATTTATAAATATTATTCGAAAGCTAATTGACCGTGGATGAGAAAGTAAAAATATTAATTGTAGAAGACGAGAAAGATACTCGTTATATACTCGAAAAATTACTCACAAAAAGTGGGTACGAAGTTAAAACGTGCAACAACGGGGTGGAAGCTCTGGAAATTCTTAAAACTTTTGTCCCTACCGTGATAATAGCCGATTGGATGATGCCTATAATGGATGGTTTACAATTGTGCAAAGAAGTCAAATCTAATGAGAAGTTTAAGTTAATATACTATATTATACTTACTGCCCGCCCTTCATTGAATGATAGAGTAAAGGGACTTGATATTGGCGCTGATGATTTCCTAGTAAAGCCAATAGAAAACCAAGAATTGTTAGCTCGAATAAGAACGGGCATTCGAATTAATCGATTGCAAAATGAACTTAAAAATATTGAACATAGTAAAGCTATAATTGAGATGGCTTGTACTATAGGTCATGAAATTAATAACCCGCTAAGCAGCCTTATCATTTCTTTTAATAGCCTTACTGAAGAGTTGGACGGAGTTGAATATTCTCATATTAATGAGGATATCCAGATTATTAGAAAGTCGATAGAACGTATCAAATTGCTGGTTAATAATCTTATTAACATTAAGAATCCAGAAATGATTCATTACACTCCTGAGCAAAAAATGCTCAAATTATAAATTCTCTCCCCCACACTTAAAATTTTTGATTTTCTTTCGATAATAAATCGAGGAAAATCTATGCTTTCTAAAGTATCAAATATTGCTACAAATGACCTATTACAGCAAAAAAGCTCTGAGTACCGAAAAAAAAATTCTTTTAAAACTATATACGAAAAATATAAAACTACTGACGATGAGGCAGAACTTTCCCCTGCAGTAAAATATTTGTCTAAATTGGGATGGTCATTAAAAAGTCTTGATTATGAAGAAGACCAGAAATTATCATTTTCGTTTTCTACAGGCGGTTTTGTTTTCTTTTCAACTATTGAGTTTCTGCGCTCTAATATAATTTCTAATATAAAATTAAATATAAAAAACGAAACGGATAATTCAATTTTGTTGTTTTTTGACGTACCAGTAACCAATAGACAAGTTTATGAAAAAGAGACTAATCTTAGTTTTGATTCACTAAAAAACCTTTTTGCAAGAATTAATTATGCAAAAGAAGTTAGAGGAAATAATCTAAATGATGCATTGCTCAAGAGCTTATATATTGATTTGCTGGAACCAATTGATGCAGAATTAAAGCAAGTAGCCGGCTTAATAATTGAGTTTGTAATAAAATTTTTACCATATGAACTTCAGTTTGAAGAAAATTTATTATCTGACACAAAAATAAAACTTACCAATGTTAAAATATGTTGATTATTCCGGAATAAAGAAGAAGTCACACCTCGAAGCAATTGAGGGCTATAAACTTCTTAGACAGCTCCCTGATAGTCCACCAATGTTAATTGTGGACCAAGATTTCAGAGTAATATTTGTTAACAACAATTTTAGAAAATATTTTGATGTTAAAGAAGGTGATTTAATAAGTAAGTTAAATAGTGAGCCAAAAATTGAGAATGTAATTTTGGGTTTGAGGGAAAGCAACTACGAAAGCATCGAAGCCGAAATGTATTTTAGTGATAATGGTTACAATAATGTAAAGGTTCATATTGAACGAGCATTGATTGAAAGTAATGAATATGTTATATGCTGGTTTGTTTTTGAAAATCCTGAAATTAAATTTGAAGAAAAAATAAACAATTTTTACTCTGCCCTCGAGCATAGCAATATTCCTTTGATGATAATTAATAGTGAAGGATATATTTTATATTCTACGCCAGCATTTGAAAACGTATTGGATTTAAATTTAGAAACATTATTTAATAATTCTCTTCTTTCAATTTTTTCATTTTACCTGAGTCAAAGTGAACTTGCATCTCTTTCAACTGCGTTGAGTAATCGTACTACATGGTACGGTTCAATTAGTTACGAAAATAAAAAAAGAGAAATAAGCTTTTTTGACTTAATATTGGAACCTATCAACAGTTCAAATGAGTCATGGTCATTTATATTTAGAGCTAATGATATAACAAATCATATACAAAAGAATAGAGTAATTAAAAAATCAGAGAGGAGATTAAAATCAATTATAAATAATATCACAGATCTGTTGCTTATTATTTCTAAAAAAAATGATGAATATGTGTTTGTAACTGCAAACGATAATTTCTGTAACGCTTTTGAGATTAACAAGGATATTGCAGAGGGGAAGAAAATTGAAGACTTACTCGAAGAAATTTTAGTAAATAATTTCTACGGTGCTATTGATAAACTGAATAAAGAAAACAGCTTCGATACTACTTTTAAGTTTGACCTGTTAGACGGAAAGATTTACTTCGCAAAAATGATAGAAATTGACGATAACTTAGAAAACGAGAAATTGTATGTTATATCAATTAACGATATTACTGAAAGAGAATTATATGAGAAACAGCTGCGCAAGGCTTACGAAAAGGAACTTCACTTAAATAAATTGAAATCTACTTTCTTAGAAAATATGTCGCATGAAATTAGAACTCCCATAAATGCAATTAATGGTTATTCGGAAATTATTGATGATGCTTTGAAAACAAAAGATTATGAATCAGTAGTAGAATTCATTGGAATTTTAAAAGATGTGTTTGCCCGTGTAATGAATTTATTTTCTAACATAGTTGAACTATCACAAATTGAGTCGGGAGAAACTGAAATTGAATTTGTTAAACTGAATTGTAATAAAGTCTTGAAGTCAGTCTACGGCAAAAAATTAGAAGACGCCGAAAAGAAAAAATTAAAATTTTATCTCATTCTAGAAAAAGAAGATGTTTTAATTAATGCAGACTGGGTAAAATTGGAAAAAGTAATATACGCTCTTGTAGATAATGCAATTAAATTTACAGATGAAGGGGAAGTGATTTTAAGCTCGAGACTTTCCGGTAATGAATTGCAAATTATTGTATCTGATACAGGTAATGGAATTGATAAGCTTCAATTAAAAAGAATTTTGGAACCATTTGCTCAAGAAGCAGAAGAGGCTTATACAAGAGCTTACGACGGTGCTGGACTTGGCTTAACAATTGCCTACAAACTAACATCACTAATGAATGGAAGATTTTATATTCAGAGTGATAAAAAGAATGGAACAAAGGTAACGCTGTCTTTTAATGTTGTGAAATAATTATTTGTTTTTACAAATCAGAATAATCTACAGAAATCTCTTGGGTTTTAATTAAGCGGTTCCCAAACTAACAATTAGAGACATCCAAAGAATTCCGTTAGTTAACCCAAAATTTTTCATCAGACTACGGCAGCATGCAGGCCATTGACAATCCCGTGTTGCGTGACATTCCACGAAGTGGTGAGTTCTCATCTAATCACAATGTGGTAAATCCTCATGAATTTTGTTGTTTTTAATTTTTTTATGAGCATTCTACAATTTATTCTTCGCTTATTAAAACAATAACAGTTGCCTTATCAAAACAATAAACAGCTTAACAACAATTTATTTTCTCATCATTTTTTAGAACAAAAATTAGTTATGTGAGTGGTATTATATTTGATTTATTTTATGTGATGAGTGAGAACTTCAATCTTTTAGACGGCATTATTGTAATTGCTTACTTATTAGCAGTTATTGTAATTGGATTATATAATTCCAAGAACAGGGATAAAAATGTTAACGAATATTTTTTAGCAGGGAGAAACTTGAGCTGGTTTGCTGTTGGTATATCGTTATTTGCTACGAATATTTCGAGTGAGCATTTTATAGGCTTGGCAGGTTCAGGGTCTATGAGAGGTTTGGCAGTAGGGCAATTTGAACTAATTGCAATTTTCTTGTTGATTTTATTAGGGTGGGTTATAGCACCAATTTATAAGAAGTCAGGTATATTGACAACCCCAGAATTTTTGGAAAAAAGATTTGGCTCGTCTAGCAGAAAGTTTTTTTCTGGACTTTCAATATTTACTTATATAATAACAAAAATACTAGTAACACTTTTTGCTGGCGGTATTCTGTTTAACAAAATGTTTGGCTGGAGTATTTTCTCTTCTGCAATAGTCGTAGTTCTTTTGACAGGTTTTTACACTCTTGTAGGTGGTTTTTATTCTGTTGTGAAAACGCAAGTATTCCAAGGTATAATTTTGTTTTCAGCTGCATTAGTTTTAACAATTTTAGGACTTAATGAAATAGGTGGTTTTTCAACGTTGAAGGACAAACTTCCGTCAGAATATTTCCAAATGTTTAAGCCGGTAGACGATCCTGACTTTCCGTGGACTGGGATAGTTTTTGGTGCTCCTATAATTGCTTTTTGGTATTGGTGCGCTGATCACTACATGGTTCAAAGAGTTTTAGGTGCTAAATCAATTAATGATGCAAGGAACGGAACAATTTTGACAGCATTTTTAAAGATTTTTCCAATTTTTATTTTAGTACTTCCCGGTTTAATTGCTGCCACATTATTCCCCGGTCTAAAAGGTGATGATGCTTATCCAGTTTTACTTTCAAGTGAAATAGTTCCTTCTGGAATTAAAGGATTTGTAATTGCGGGATTGTTAGCTGCTATAATGTCATCACTTGCAGCGTCTTTCAATAGTATTGCAGCTTTATATACAATTGATTTTTATAAACCGACACATCCCAATGCATCAGAAAGAACTTTGGTTTTTGTAGGAAGAATGGTAACTATTGCAGTGGTTGTTGGGGTAATCCTAATTGCTCCTTTTGTAAAAATTGTTAATTCGCAGATTTATATTTTTTTGCAAAGCACGCAAGCTTATATAAGTGCACCTATTTCTGCAGTATTTTTATTTGGATTTACAATGAAAAAAACAAATGCTCGTGCAGCGTTTACGGCTTTAATAATAGGTGAGTTTATAGGTATTTCACGGTTTATAGTTGAGATACTTATAAAGTCTAATCTTATTTCTAATTTATTCCTTGTATCTTTTGTGCAGATAAACTACTTGCACTTTACAATTTTTTTATTTCTTACATCTGCATTAATAATACTATTACTAAGTTACTTGCCTTCAACAGCAAGTGAAAAAGTAGATGAAGGATATAATTGGATGGTTAGTCTAAAGTCGTCAGAGTTAAGTTATAATAAAAATATTGTAGAATCAGGTGGATTAAAGTTCAATGTATTAATCTCAGGTTTAATTTTAATTCTTACACTAAGCTTATGGACCATTTTTATTTAAGAAGCAAACTTGATTCATAGAGAAAAAATTACTTTTTGGTCAGCCCAATAGAGATGGGCTTTTACATTAAAAATAAGAATCACCATTCAATCAATTAATTAATGGGAGGCATTAATGAAGAGGTTGTTTATAGTTTTTGCTTTTTTATTAGCTACTGTTGTTAACGCTCAATTTATGGTAAATCCGTTCGAAACAGCAGCAGCTGATAGTTTTTTTAACCATCCCGAACCGGGTAACTTGCACGGGTTAGGTACAGGTCAAGGCTATGTGATTTTATCCGATACAAATGATGCTCATCAAGGTCAGAAATCCCTTAAAGTTATGTGGCATTGTAATACTACTGAATCGTGGGGTGGTTTCAATCAGCTGATGTACTTAATTCCAATTACCGAGCATCGGTATCTTGATTTTAGTATGGCAGACCATCTTAGCATTTGGTATAAGACCATTCGCCCTTCAACTGCACCTGGTTTTGTACACATGAGATTTAAACTGCACGAAGCAGGTGGAGGAGCTGATTATTGGAACTCTCAAAATGACCATGAAGACTGGTATTTTGAAACAGCTGTGCCTTACGATGATTCCACAGGTCAATGGCAGGAATTAATTATTCCTTTAAAAACTATTAATGGCTTTGACGGAGCTCCGCCTACAGATGAAGGATTTTCTTTACCTGGCTGGAGTGGTGCAAGAAACAATGGTGAACTGGATTTAGATAAAATTGTAGGTTATAGTATTGAAGTTACTGCTCCACAAGTTGGAGGCGACCAATGGGCTTATGGGACAACTTTATGGGATGATCTTAGATTAATGGGTTCCAAATATGAACCTATCGCTACATTCGATAACGTGGCTGCTGACCCTAATTACTTTACTTTTGATAAAATGGAATGGGCTAATGCAAATGCT
This sequence comes from Melioribacteraceae bacterium 4301-Me, assembly GCA_041538185.1. Taxonomy (NCBI): domain Bacteria; kingdom Pseudomonadati; phylum Ignavibacteriota; class Ignavibacteria; order Ignavibacteriales; family Melioribacteraceae; genus Pyranulibacter; species Pyranulibacter aquaticus. Next base: position 58,975 of record JBGORM010000008.1, read on the forward strand.
GCTCTCGATTTAACAGATGTAACAACTGATGTTTTCCAAGGCGCTTCAAGCCTTCAAATTCATTATAAAGTAAATGCAAATCAGGACTGGGGCGGCTATGTAAATATGACCCATAAATTTGATACACCACGAAATCTTGCTTCTAATACCGCCCTTTATTGCGCAATAAAAAATCTTGTGCCTAATAATCTACCAACCAGACTGCAGTGCAGATTTATCCTTTTTGATGGAAGTGGAAACGGAGAAGAAAGTTGGTTCCAACTACTTAATTTTAATATTGATTCAACTTACAACGAATGGACGACCGTAAAAATTCCACTTGAATATATCTCAGACCAAACATGGGATTTACAAAAAGGTGTGTTTATTAATCCTCCTGGACAGGGCAACGACGATGGAAAAATGGATTTGACTACTATAACTGGATTTAAAATCGAATTTTCTGTGAACGGAAGTGATAAAGGTTCCGTAGGCGCCGATGTAATTTCCGAAGGAACAATGATGATTGATTTTATTATTCCAGCAGGCTATCAGGAAACCGATAAAACTCCCCCTGACGCACCTCAAGGTGTAACAGCTATTGCAGGCAACTATTCAAATCTTATTATTTGGAATGATGTGCCGGGCGAAAGTCAAGAAAAATATAATGTTTATTTTAGCACACAGCCAATTACAGATGTTAATGCGCCTGGTGTTAATGCAGTTAAAGTGAAAATCCCTGAAGGTGTAAGTCAAGTTGAACATCTTTTACGTTCACCAGTAAGGGATACAACTCTTACTTACTATTATGCGGTTACTTGTACAGATAAAGCAGGGAATGTTTCAGTAGTAAGTGAGAATTCATCTGCGACTAACACTGCAAAGGGTGTTCCTGTAATTTCACTAAATCCTCCTGCAAATTTTAATCCTGATGGCGATTTGAGTGAATGGTCTGGCATTCAACCGATTGAAATTGCAATAAGCAAAGGAACAGGCTTCCCTGCACCTAATACATTTGTAACAGACGATGCGGATTGTTCTGCTAAGGCTTACCTTGCAATTGATAACCAATACTTATATGTTGCTTTTGATGTTGATGATGACATTGTTAATCCATCTTCCCAAGCAGCGTCTTATTTAAACGATTCACCCGACTTATTTATTGGCTTATATAACATGAGTGGTGTTCCTCATAGTGCGTATCAAAGAGGGAAACAGCCGGATTATCATATTCGTTTTAATATTGGCGCTGTTAGAAGTGAGGGTGGAGCTGATATTGATACTGTAATGAAACCTGGCCCAAATTACTTCTGGGGAGAAAAATTCCCAAGCGGGTATACTGTAGAAGCTAAAATTTCGTTAGATGATCTTATGAACAAAAGAAATTCCCCTGATGCAAGGAAAGATACAATTTATGTTAAGAAAGGTTTTAGAGTCCCTATAGATTTTTCAATAAATGATAATGACACCGGTGATAGAGACGGCATACTTTGTTACTCTCCGTATAATCAGGATCAATCATGGGCAGATGCTTCAAGATGGTTGTGGACTTGGATTGGGGATGCAATGGAACCTGTTACAAGTGTTAAAAATGAATCGGTCCCTGTTCAATATTCTTTGGAACAGAATTATCCTAATCCCTTCAACCCAACAACACAAATTAAATACTCAATTGCAAGGCCAGGTCTAGTGACTTTAAGAGTTTATGATATTTTGGGTCGTTTAGTAAAAGAACTTGTAAATCAAAATCAAGAAGCTGGACAGTACACAATTAATTTTAATGCTTCGGGATTAGCAAGCGGTATTTATTTATATAAGTTAGAAAGTGGTTCGTTTACAAGTGTGAAAAAATTAATGCTTATAAAGTGATTTATACATGGGGTTGTCTGAAAGTAAAGTGAAGATATAACATGAACTATACGAACTTTTTATTCGAGCTTTGCTTTTTAGCCAACCCCATATCCTTGTTATATGGATACGATGATTAATAGACAATCATTATAAATTGGAGGGATTTTAACTTGGCACGTATATACAACCTTACTTATTGTCTATCTGCTTTTATATTATTTTCTATTTTCACCATAACTACTTATGCTGGTACTACGGGTAAACTTGTTGGCAAGGTAACTGATAAAGAATCTGGCGAGCCTGTGGTGGGTGCAAATGTAATTGTTGAAGGTACAAATTTTGGTGCTGCTGCTGATATTGACGGCTATTATTATATAAATAGTATTCCCCCGGGAGTTTATAATGTAACAGTAAGTTCAGTCGGCTATCAGAAAACAAGAATTACTAATGTTGTTATTAGAATAGATTTAACAACAAGGTTAGATGTTGAGCTAACGTCGACAGCTGTAAGCATTGGCGAAGTTGTAATAGAAGCCAAACAGCCGCTGATTACAAAAGATTTAACTTCTTCTTCTGCAATTGTTACTGCAGAACAAATTAAGGCAATGCCTGTAGAGAACATTAATCAAGTAATTAATTTGCAGGCAGGTGTTGTTAATGGCCATTTTAGAGGCGGTAGGGCAAACGAAGTTGCTTATCTTATAGATGGAATTCCAGTAAATGACGCATTCAATAATTCTCTTTCTTTGGATGTAGAAAACAATTCAATTAGACAAATGGAGGCAATCAGCGGGACTTTTAATGCTGAGTATGGGCAAGCTATGTCTGGAATTGTAAATATTGTTACTAAAGATGGTACACAAAAGTTTGAAGGTACAATTTCTGTTTACGGTGGAAATTATTTTTCGAATCATTCCGATATTTTCCCTAATATTGATAAATTTAATTTAGGCGGCCCACGGGATTTTCAATTTACGTTCGGCGGTCCTACTAAGTTAATTAATAACTTAACTTTTTTTCTAACCGGTAGATACTACAAAGATAATGGATATATTTTTGGTAAAAGGGTATATAACACTTGGGATAACAGGCCGTATTTCCCAAATCCAAGTGACCCAAATTTTTATATTAATAGAAACACAGGTGATGGTGCTTATGTTTCTATGAATCCTGCAGAAAGAAAATCTTTTAATGGCAAGCTTACTTATAATTTACCTAATTGGAAGTTTAGTTATAGTTTCTTTTGGGATGATAACTGGAATAAGTATTATAATCATGCATATCGCTTAACGCCAGATGCAATAAAAAATCATTATAGAGTTAATACAATTAACGCCTTGCAAATTGCATATTATCCTTCCCACAATACATTCGCAACTCTTAAACTTTCAGCAAATCTAAATAAATACTGGGGTTATCTGTATCCAGACCCCTATGATCCAAGATACGTTGACCCTAATCAAGGCAGTCCTCTTTCAAATTACACTTTTTACTCCGGCGGTAATGAAACTGATAGATATAACCGATATACATTGACTTATATTGCTCAATTTGCAATAGAATCTCAGCTATCCAAAGAACATAAAGTGAAATTTGGTGCTGATGTAAAATTGAACAAACTGTTTTACCATTGGATGGATATTAGAAATTTAACCGAAGGTCAATTAGACAATCAAGGTAATCCAATTTTTACTTTGGGATATAGTGACCCTGGTACAAAATATAATGATATTTACAGCGGTGATGGTTTTCGTAAACCTTATGAACTTGCAGTATATGTTCAAGATAAAATGGAATATGATATTATGATTATTAATGCTGGACTTAGATTCGATTATTTTAATCCCAATGCCGATTTACCTGTTGATATTAGAAACCCTCTTAATAATCCTAATTTCCCTGGAGCTTACGAGAGAAAGAAAGCTGGAATAGAATATCAAGTAAGTCCCCGACTTGGCGTTTCATTCCCTATCTCTGATAAAGGAGCTATACATTTTTCCTACGGCCATTTTTTCCAAATTCCATCATTCGAAAATCTTTATTCAAATAGTTCTTATATTATTGACCAAACTACTTCCCTTTCTTCTGTGGTTGGTAATCCTGAACTAAAAGCTCAAAAAACAATAAAGTATGAGTTAGGTCTTCAACAAGTCCTTTTCAATGATGTATCTATTGATGCAACTGTTTATTACAGCGATATCCGTAATTTGCTTGGAATGGAAATACTGCAAACCTATGAGGGATTTTTATTTGGTAGATTTATTAACAGAGATTATGGAAATGTAAAAGGATTAATTATAACTCTGGATAAAAGATTTTCTAATTTCTTCTCTGCTAAAATTGATTACACATATCAAATAGCAGAGGGTAATGCATCTGACCCATTTGAAGTTTATTATAACAATACAGCAGACCCGCCGGTTGAATCCAATAAAAAAACTGTTCCTCTTAATTGGGACCAAACACATACATTAAACCTTTCGCTTACAATAGGTAATCCTACGGATTGGACAATTGGACTTATTTTTAACTACGGGTCTGGCGCACCCTATACAGTTGAACCGCGATACACACTTGGATTAAGATTCGAAAACAACGGACGTAAACCTGCTGTTTATAACCTCGACTTAAAAGCTAATAAGCATTTTAATATTCTTGGTTACGAATTCAACACATTTATACTTGTTTATAATCTGCTTGACATTAAAAATGAATATGGCGTTTACGGCTCATCTGGTAGAGCAGGAATTGACCTTAATACAAAATTTGCTGGGCCTGTAATAGGATTAAATACAATTGAAGAGTACGTAATAAATCCTTCTTTTTATTCTGCTCCACGGAGAATAGCAATTGGATTTAATGTTGGTTTTTAATTACTGAAAGTGAGGAGAACTAATGAAAATTAAATATTTGTGTATAATTCTTTTCTCTTTATATGGTTCAGTGCTTTTAGCTCAAACTCAAGAACAAATTCTTAAATACAGAACTGAACCTTATGGTGATAAGACCTATAGAAAAAAAGGTATTATGGATGGGAATTTAATTCGTACAATATTTAGAAATGATGGACAAATTGGAACTTGGCCTGATAGACCTTCTGGCGAATGGCCAAAAGGTACGGGACACAATTACATTGATGGTTGTACTCCAATGACATCTTCGGCCGTAATTGCACCGGGTAATCACCAATTAATTCATCCCTGCCAAACATCTTATCGCGAAGAAGTTGACTTTGACCCCGTTACAAATGAACTATGGGTAATGGAACCAGTCCCCGGGTATGCTAACCCTGCTTCTGAAGAACCAGCAATTAGTACTAAACCAAGAACATGGCCTTTAACTTGGCCCAGATCACTGCCTAATATCGACCCCTCTTGGGATGGCTACTGGTTTGGGTATTTTGGCAGAGGAGTACAAAATGCCGACTTTGAAACTTTTTACGTAATTGATGATTCGAAAGACAAAGAATTTACAAGATTGCCATATTTATATTATCCTATTGCAACCGATTCAAACCGCGGCGGTTTAGGCCTTAGAGAAGAAGTAAGAGGTTTTCAATGGTCTCACGTTTTAGCTGAAGATATAATCTTTTGGCACTTTGATATAGTTAACATGTCAGACTACGATTATGATACCACCTACTTTGGCTTTTATTGTGATACGGGTGTTGGCGGTGTTGATGATAACGGCGATGATTGTGCTTCATTTAGTACTAAATTAGATATTGCCTATGCATTTGATAAAGATGGAATTGCTCCGCCGGATAGATGGAAAACCGGTTACGTTGGTTATGCTTACCTAGAAAGTCCAGGCAATGGATTTAACGGAATTGATGATGATGAAGATGGGATGGTAGATGAAAGAAGAGACGATGGAATTGATAATGATCACGATTGGGTTGGTTTTACTGATGTGAACGGAAATGGTAAGTGGGACCCAGAATTAAACGAGCCATTGAACGATGATCTTGGTAAAGATGGTGTTGGGCCTTTTGACCCGCAATATACTGGACCTGATGAAGGCGAGGGTGACGGAATTCCAACCGACGGCGAACCAAATTTTGATAGAACTGATAAAGATGAATCAGACCAAATTGGACTAACAAGTTTATCTATTTACAGACTTTCTGGTAAGGGACCTACCGATGGCTGGCCGAAAAACGACGAAGTTATGTGGAGGAAAATGGCTTATCATAATTTTGATACAACTTTGCAAAATTCAAATATAAGCATGGTCTTTGGGTCAGGCCCATTTCCACTAAAACAATATAGAAGAGAAAGATTCTCTGTCGCTTTGGTCTTTGGAAACGATTTATCCGATATGATTTTTAATAAAGAAACAGTTCAAGCTATATATAACGCAAATTATAACTTTTCTAAACCGCCCTACAAACCAACTCTAACTGCAGTGGCTGGAGATAAAAAAGTGTTTCTTTATTGGGATAGCAAATCGGAAAATTCATACGACAATTTTTTGAGGAAGTTTGATTTTGAAGGCTATTTAATCTATAAAAGTGAAGAACCAGAATTCAACGATATCAAAGTAATTACGGACTCAAAAGGTGAACCAAAGTATTGGAAGCCAATCGCTCAATTCGACCTTAAAGATGGTATTAAAGGACCAGACCCTGTGGGTATTAACGGTGCTCATTTTTGGAGAGGAGATGATACTGGGCTGCAGCATTCTTACATCGATACTAATGTTACTAACGGTAAAACTTATTATTATGCTCTTGTTGCTTATGACCAAGGTGACCCAAACTACGGAACAGCCGGCCTAATTCCAACTGAAACTACTAAAATAATTCAGCAGGACCTTGTAGGTAATATAAGATTTGTTGATATAAACTGCGCTGTGGTTAGACCTAATGCACCAGTTGCTGGGTACACTCCACCAAATGTTGAAGGTGAACTGACTAAACCTGCTGAAGGAATAGGCACAGGGCATCTCAATGTTTCTATTCTGAATCCAAATGAAATAAAAGAAGGCAATTCTTACAAAATTGTTTTTAAGTCAGTCGGTGATTTTCCACAATATAAAACAACTGGCTATTCAATTATCCGCACAGCTGATGGTAAAACAGATACTCTTCAAGCTTTTGTTGATTCTACTTTAATTGGAAGTGATAAAGTAAGCCCACCTTTTGATGGCCTGGTGCTTAGCGTTATAAATGATTCGGTTACTATTGATGCTGAAAGAACAAAATTTGTTCAAAGCATTAGCAACTTAGACATGGTAGTAACTGCAGACAACAGTTCGCCTGCAAGAGATGTAAAATGGCCTGCTGATTTCGAGATTGAATTTACTGGAGAAAACTTAGTTTACACTACACCTTTTACTAAAATGCAAGTGCCATTCAAAGTAACAAATTTAACTACTGGTCAACCTGCCGATGCCGAAGTATTCGATAATAATAAAAATAAAAAATTTGATTTAGGAGATGATATTGTAATAATTCAATATGTTGGCACTGCATATAAACTTACTTGGAGAATAGGTTATTATAGACCTACAACAACCACAGTTGCTATAGAACCGAGAGCAGGTGATAAATTTATTGTTGCAACTAAAAAACCATTTAAAGCTGGGGATTACTTTACGTTTGCAACTAAAGCTGCTAAAGTAGATGTTTCACTCGCCAAAAATCAGTTGAGCCGGATTGCAGTAGTTCCTAACCCTTACATTGCAGCTGCATCATGGGAAAAGAGAAATATAAATTATACTGGCCGGGGCGAACGAAGATTAGATTTTATACACCTGCCGGAAAAATGTACGATAAGAATTTATACAGTTACTGGTGCGTTGGTAAAAACTTTGTATAAAGATGGCGGTGCTCAAGATGGTTCGATTTCATGGAATTTAGTTTCTGAAGATGGAATGGATATAGCTTATGGCCTTTATATCTACCACGTTGATGCACCTGGCATAGGTGAATATGTGGGCAAATTTGCAGTTATTAAATAGCTATGGAGTTAATATGAAATCTAAAATGGTAATTCTTTTCATTGTAATTTCTTTTACCTGCGTAAGTATATATCCTCAGGAATTTGTCTCTAATGTGTCAAAGCGTGGAACTACAGCAGCTCCGTTTTTATCTATTAGTCAAGGCGCTAGGGCAACTGGAATGGGAAGTGCTTTTGTTGCAATTGCTGATGACCCTACTGCAATTTTCTGGAATCCTGCTGGCTTAACTAAAGTGCAAGGTGGAGCTGTAGTTTTCGACCATACAGAATGGATTGCAGATATTAAATACAACTTCGCCGCTGCATCTTACAATTTAGGCAGTATTGGTACAGTTGGAGTAAGTTTTATTTCATCTGATGTTGGTGAAATGAAAGTTCGAACTGTTGACGAACCAGAAGGTACCGGCGAGGTCTTTTCTGTTTCTGATGTTTCAATAAGCGTTGCTTATGCTATTAATCTGACTGATAACTTTTCTATTGGATTTAATCCTAAATTTATTCAACAATCTATTTGGAAGACTTCTGCTACCGCTTTCGCTATTGATATGGGAGTTCAATACATAACCCCTTTTGATGGCATTGTGCTTGCCATGTCAATTTCAAATTTTGGTACAAAAATGAAATTAAGCGGAACTACTGATCTTGTTCTTTATGACCCCGATCCCACAACTACTGGAAACAATGGTATGATACCTGCTGAATATCAGACTGACTATTGGGAATTACCGTTAAATTTCCGAGTGGGTTTAGCTTACCAGCCGCTTAAATCAGATTTGAATAAACTAACCTTAGCTGTTGACGCTGCTCACCCAAGTGATAATTATGAAAGTGTTAATGTTGGCGTAGAATACGCTTTTAACAATATGTTCTTTGTTAGAGGCGGCTATAAGTCACTTTTTTTAAGAGATTCTGAAGAGTCTTTCACTTTTGGATTTGGAGTAAAACAGAAACTATTTAGCAGTTTTATTATAAGTATAGATTATTCTTATGGTGATTTTGGTAGACTGAATAACGTTCAAAAATTTTCAATTGGTCTCGGTTTTTAATAGCATTCATGGTGCCTCCGCGAATGCTTGTGTTAAAAAAGTAAGAGGCAATTTAAAAATTGTTCTTTTCGTGATTTATTACGCTTTGCACAATAATTTTTTTGGAGCGATGTTTTCAGCAATCTGATATAAAAGGTTTGGCTAAACCGAGGGGTAAATTTTTTAGAGAAAAATTTGGATTGAAGTATTTTCTAAACCCTGGAGAGAAATAAATGTATGAAAAAAATCACAAAGAACTTTTTTAGAAAGCCTCTTACTTTTAACAATACTTGCCTATGAAAAGTCAAATTTATTATATGGTTATACTAACGAGCATTTTAATTTACAACTACAATCTTTCTGCTCAAAAGGTTTTTGTTAACCAAGCTGGATACCTTAGAAATTCTGTAAAAACTGTTTACTTCGATCAACCAGTTGATAGTTTTTATGTGTGTAATTCACAAAATTCAGTTGTTGTTTTTAAAGACAGGGCTGAAATTTCAAAATTTGTAGACCCTGCTACCGACTTGGTCATTTATAAAGGGGATTTTACAGAGTTCTCATCCGAAGGAAAATATTTTATTAGAGATAATTTCAACAACAAATCAGTTTCATTTGAGATTTCCGATACTGTATTTAATACACTTTTTCGTAAATCACTTAAGGCATTCTATTTTCAAAGATGTGGGATGGAATTGAATCTCCAATATGCTAATCAATATTACCATCCAAAATGTCATATAGCAGATGGATTTTTTCATACAAGTACTGATACTGCAGGTTTTATGCTTGCAACAGGCGGCTGGCACGATGCTGGTGATTTTGGAAAGTATGTTGTAAATGCAGGTGTGAGCGTTGGAACTCTTTTAATGGCTTATGAATTTTTTCCCGATAGGTTCTCTGCAGATGATTTAAATATTCCTGAAAGCGGTAATGGTGTACCAGATATTTTAGACGAAGTTAAATATGAACTTAACTGGCTATTAAAAATGCAAAGGGGGGACGGTGGAGTATTCACAAAATTAACTCCAGAAAATTTTGCTCCATTTTTAATGCCCCAATACGATAGTTCAAAAAGATATATTTATAAAGTCTCGAGTACTGCTACTGCAGACTTTGCAGCGGTGACAGCAATGGCAGCAAGAATTTATAAGGATTTTGACAAGACTTTTGCAGATGAATGTATGCATGCTGCAATTAAAGCTTGGTCCTTTCTTGAAAGAAACCGTTACATCGTTCCAACTGGTGGCTTTAAAAATCCAGCTGGTACACACACTGGCGAATATGGAGACGATAATGATACTGACGAAAGATTATGGGCTTCTGTTGAATTATTCAACTCAGTCCAAGATCAAAAATATCATGATTATTTTTTAACTAACTATAAAAGTCGTGGAGTTTTTAACAGCACTATGAATTGGCAAAATGTTCAGAGCATGGCGCTGCTTTCCTACTTAATGAGTAATAATACTTTGTCGAATTTAACAATAAAAGAAGAATTGTTGGCCGCCATTGAAAATTTTTCTGCAGAATTAATATCGAAAAGTCAAAATGATGGATTTAATGTTACTATTCAACCTGGGGAATATACTTGGGGAAGTAATTCAATTGTGTTGAACAATGCTGTTATTTTAATTTGCGCATATAAATTAACAGGCAATAATGACTATTATAATACTGCATTACAGCAATTGAATTACATATTAGGTATTAATGCACATCAATTATCGTTTGTAACTGGTATCGGCGAAAAACATGTAATGCATCCCCATCACCGGGCTTCTGCTTCGGATGGTATTGATGAACCTGTGCCTGGATTTGTTGCTGGAGGTCCTAATCAATTTCTTCAAGATGATATTTTAAAAAGTCGCTTCAACAGTTCAACTCCACCTGCGCTTTGTTATGTTGACGAGACTGATAGTTATGCATCAAATGAGGTTGCTATTAATTGGAACGCTCCTTTGGTTTTTGTTGCGGGATTTTTTAATGGAGAAAGTAAATTAGATAACGTTGAAAGAATAAATTGTACCTTACCTTTAGAAATTAGATTAGATCAAAATTACCCAAATCCATTTAACCCTTGCACAACAATAAAATACTCACTTACTTCTGCTAATGCACAAAATCATAATGTATTAGCAGACCAAGTTAGTGTAACACTAAAAGTTTTTGATATTCTTGGGAGAGAAATTACAACTCTAGTTAACGAAGAAAAATTTTTTGGAGATTATAAAGTTGAATTTAACGGCAACAACTTACCGAGCGGTGTTTATTTTTATAAAATAACTGTTGACAAAAATTCATTAATAAAAAAAATGTTGCTTTTAAGATGAGCCTAACATGAAAGCTATCACTGCAATAATTTTTTTAACAGCACTTTTATCGGTTTGTTTTGGCAAAAATTATAAGGGTGCAGAATATAGAACAAAACAATCTTTCCTCTATGGCCGATTTGAAGCAAGCATCAAGGCTCCAGGCAAAGAAGGGCTGTTAACCTCATTATTTACTTATTTTGATGGTACTCTTTCTGACCCATGGTCGTCTTCAAAATGGAATGAAATTGATATAGAAATTTTAGGGCGCTATAACAATGATGTGCAATTCAATACAATAACTCCTGGACAAACGAACCACGTAAGGCATCAACTTGTAAACTTTAACCCTGCAGAAGATTTTCATACTTATGCTTTTGAATGGACGCCTGATTATGTCGCCTGGTTTATTGATGGAGATGAGGTTTATCGTCAAACTGGAGAACATATAAAAACGCTTATTCACCCACAAAAATTTATGATGAATATATGGAACCCAGCATATACAAACTGGGCGGGTGAATGGAACGAAGCCGTATTACCGGCTTATGGTTACTATGATTGGGCTGCATATTATGAATATAAACCTGGTGAAGGTGATTATGGGACAAACAATAATTTTAAATTTAGTTGGAGAGACGATTTTAATTTCTTTGATTCGACAAGATGGCAAAAAGCAACTCACACTTGGGATGGAAATAACTGTGACTTTATACCTGATAATGCCGTGTTTGTTAATGGCAAACTTGTTTTGTGTTTAACTAACAACAATGAGACAGGTTATAATGATAAAACACCGCCATCAATTCTTTCAGCAAGAGCAGTTGGAAAAAAAATCTTTGCTTTTTTTTCTGAAGAACTGGATTCAGCTTCCGCTGTTAATTTTTCTAACTATATAATTAATCTGCCGGGAAGTAAAATTCAAAACATCGATTTACTAAAAGATAAACGCACAGTTTTGTTTACTCTTGACGCTGATGTCACTACAGGAAGTGTTATTGTACGTGGAGGAGTTAAAGATTTGTTTGGTAATATAATTAATCCCTCATCGAAACCAATTTTTATACCTCAAACTTTTCAATACCCTATTAAAGTGATTGCTGGATATGAATCAGCTTACAAAGATTTTTTAAAAGATCAAGAATGGAATTATCAGTCACAATACGGGTATATAGACGGGGGAAAAAGTCAATTTAATTTGCCGATTGTTAATGCTTCATCGGATGAACAGCTTGTTTACCAAACTGAAAGATGGGGAATGGCAAAGTATGAATTTCAGTTAGAACCTGGCATTTATCGAATTGCACTTAAGTTTGCTGAAAATTACTTTACAGAACCTGGCAAAAGAGTTTTTGATGTTTACGTTCAGGGTAACAAAGTAATTAATTCTTTGGACTTGGTTAATGTTGCAGGTGTAAGAACAAAATATGATAAAGTATTTGATAATATTTATATAGGAGATAACGGAATTTTAGATATTCACTTTTCATCGGTGATTGACAATCCTATAATAAATGGATTAGTAATTGAGCAAATATCAACTAAAGTAGAACATGGAGTAGTTACTCCAAAAAATTTTAAGCTTGAGCAAAATTATCCTAACCCCTTTAATCCAACAACAGTAATTAGTTACCAATTACCTGTTAGCACTCATGTTACATTAAAAATTTACGATTTGCTTGGTAGAAAGATAGCGACACTTGTTAATGAAGAGAAAAGTTCCGGTAGTTATTCAATTAAACTTTCGACATCAGATTATCATCTATCGAGCGGCATTTATTTTTACAGAATGACCGCAGGCAAATTTTCAGAGACAAAAAAGATGATTTTACTTCAGTAAGAAAAAATTAACGTTAGGAGAACTAAATGGATATCTCAAGTACTTCCGCAAATGCAATAAGCACGACTATCAATGGCGAAAAAAATTATACGCCCGCTTTAACTATCTTAACTTCTCTTTTTTTTATGTGGGGATTTATAACATGTTTGAATGATATCCTTATTCCACATCTAAAAGCAATATTTTCATTGAATTACACACAAGTGATGTTAATTCAATTTAGTTTTTTTACTGCTTATGCTGTTGTTTCTTTACCTGCTGGAATGTTAGTCGAAAAAATTGGATATAAAAATGGAATTGTTTTTGGTTTAATAACAGCTGGTGTGGGATGTTTATTGTTTTACCCTGCTGCAGAGTATCAGTCTTACGGAATATTTTTAGTAGCACTTTTTATATTAGCATCGGGGATAACAATTTTGCAGGTCGCTGCTAATCCTTATGTTGCAATTCTTGGTAAGCCTGAAACTGCATCAAGTCGACTTAATTTAACTCAAGCATTTAATTCGTTAGGTACAACAATTGCTCCATATTTTGGCTCACTATTAATACTTTCAGTCGCAGTTAAAACTGCTGAAGAGTTAAAATCGCTTAATATGGAAGAACTTAATGCTTATAAATTGGCACAAGCCAGCGCAGTGCAAGTTCCGTATTTAGGATTAGCTGCATTATTACTTTTAATAGCTGCAGTTTTCGCATTTATAAAACTCCCTAAAATAGAGGGTGGTAATGTGGAAGGGGCTATAGATTTGAACAGCTCCTACGATCATTATCATCAGAGTGCTTGGAAGTATAGGCATTTAATACTTGGTGCAATAGGTATTTTTGTTTATGTAGGTGCTGAAGTTTCTATTGGCAGCTTCCTTGTTAACTACATTGGTCAGCCTTTTATTGCTGGACTTCCGGAATCTCAAGCCGGTAAACTGGTCTCCTTTTATTGGGGTGGTGCTATGGTTGGCAGATTTATCGGCTCGGCAGTCCAAAGAAAAATTAAACCTGGAAGCGTGCTTGGCTTTAATGCCTTTATGGCGGTTGTTCTTGTTATTGTTTCTATGGCTACATTTGGCAAAATAGCTATGTGGTCAATTTTGGCTGTTGGTTTTTTTAATTCGATAATGTTCCCTACAATTTTTACGCTTGCAATTGATGGACTGGGTAAACATACAGGCCAAGCATCTGGCATTTTGTGTATGTCGATAGTTGGCGGTGCTCTAATTCCCGTTCTGCAAGGTTACTTTGCTGATAATATAGGAATTCATCACGCATTCTTTTTGCCTATAATTTGTTATTTATATATTGCTTATTATGGCTTTAAGGGTCATAAACATGAATATCAGCTTGCAGCTATTTCAAAATAATTCCAAACTAAAGAGTAAATACTATGGGTAAAAAATCTTTTGTTATTATAATATTTGTTTTTATAACGGCACTTTTTGCCGGTACAGGCTTTTACAATAACAGCGGTTTAAGAGAAGACAAACAAAATGTGACTTATCAGACGGATATGAAAGTGATAGAACAAAAAGTAGCAAACTTGCTTTCTCAAATGACACTTGAAGAAAAAATTGGTCAGATGACACAAGTAGATTACAATGCAATTAAAGACAATCCTCAGGATATAGCAAAATATTTTATTGGTTCAGTTTTGTGGGGCGGCGATTCTGAACCGCCTGATACTTACCCAAAAACTTGGCTGAAAATTTCAAATGATTTACAAAGCTACGCTTTTAAAACAAGATTAAAAATTCCATTGATATTAGGTATAGATGCCGTTCATGGGCATAATAACGTAAACGGTGCAACAATTTTTCCGCATAATATTGGTTTAGGCGCAACTCGAGATGCCGAGCTTGTAGAAAAAATAGGTAAAGCCACTGCAGCTGAAATTGCTGCTACAGGAATTAATTGGAGTTTCGCTCCATGTATTGCAGTTGCCAGGAATGAAAAATGGGGCAGAACTTATGAAAGCTTTGGTGAAACACCTGATATAGTAAAAAATCTTGGCGCAGCTTTTATTAAAGGCTTGCAGGAAGAGATCTTTAAGGATAATACTTCAATTGTTGCATGTGCTAAACATTATCTGGGTGATGGTGGAACTTTTAATGGAGTTGACCAAGGCAATGTTGAATGTAGCAAAGAAGAATTGTTCTCTATTCATTTGCCTCCTTACCTCGAAGCAATTAAAAACGACGTTGGTACGATAATGATTTCCTATAGCAGCTGGAATGGTGTTAAGATGCACTCGAATAAATATTTAATAACAGAAGTATTGAAGAAACAATTGGGGTTTAACGGCTTTGCAGTATCGGATTGGGCCGCAATTGACCAGCTGGGAGATGATTATAAAGATGATATTGAAAAATCAATAAACGCTGGCTTAGATATGATTATGATTCCTAATAAACCCAACGAGAAAAATAATTATGTTCAATTTGTTACTTATTTGAAAGAATTAGTGAATGAGGGCAAGGTTTCACTTGATAGAATTAATGATGCTGTTAAAAGAATATTAACAGTCAAATATAAAATTGGTTTGTTTAACAGAACCTTTGCTGATACCACGCTCTTAAAAAAAATCGGTTCAAAGGAACATCGTCAACTTGCTCGCCAAGCTGTTCGGCAATCTCTTGTTTTGTTAAAGAATGAAAAGAAAATTCTGCCTCTTGCTAAAAATCTAAAACGTTTGCATGTTAGCGGTAGTGCAGCTGATGATATTGGAATACAATGTGGCGGCTGGACGATTACATGGCAAGGCAAACCAGGTAATGTTATAGAAGGTGGTACTACGATTTTGACTGCAATTAAAAAAGCCGTTTCCCCAAAAACTCAAATTACTTATTCTGTCGATGGAACAGGTGCCAAAGGTTCTGATGCTGCTATTGTTGTTGTTGGTGAAAAACCCTACGCTGAAATGATTGGCGATAGAAAAAGCTTGTATCTTTCCGAAGAAGATAAAAATACTATTAATAATCTTAAAGCATCAGGAGTTCCATTTGTTGTTCTGCTCCTTTCCGGAAGACCATTAATTATTAATGATGAATTAGAAAAAGCTGATGCTTTTATAGCAGCTTGGCTGCCTGGTACAGAAGGTGACGGAATTGCAGATGTTTTATTTGGTGACTTTAAACCTACTGGTAAACTGCCCTGCAGCTGGCCTAAATCCATGGATCAAATTCCAATTAATTATAATGATAAAAATTATGAACCATTGTTTCCTTACAGCTTTGGATTAAGTTATTGAGTTTTTCTATAGAAGAATGAGGCCTTATTATGAAGAATTTTTTTATATCGGCATTAATTTCTTTATTAGGTTTATTACTTATTCGGTGTTCAACAATGGATAAAGCAATAAATATTAAAGGAACCCAAACGGCGGCACATTTTCGGGCAACAATCACAAAAAATGTTGAAGCGAATTATTTAATTTATCTTCCTGAAGGATATAACGACTCTAATAAAAAGTGGCCTCTTCTTTTATTTTTGCATGGTGCAGGCGAAAGAGGTACGGATATAAATTTAGTTAAAAAACATGGGCCGCCAAAATTAATTGACGAAGGAAAACAATTTCCCTTCATAGTCGTTTCTCCTCAATGCCCTCTTAACCAAAGATGGTCAACGGACGTCCTTATAAGTCTATTAGATGAAATAGAAAAAAATTATAATGTGGACTTAAGCAGAGTATATTTAACTGGTTTAAGTATGGGCGGATATGGTGCATGGCAGTTAGCTATTGCGTATCCAGATAGATTTGCTGCAGTAATTCCAATATGCGGGTGGGGTGATACTTTTGAAGTTTGCAAGCTTAAAAATGTGCCTCTCTGGGTTTTCCATGGTGCTAAAGATAATGTTGTCCCTATTGAAGCTGAACAAAGAATGGTTGATGCATTAAAACAATGCGGTGGCAACGTTCAGTTTACTATTTATCCCGAAGCAGGACATGATGCATGGACAGAAACTTACAACAATCCAAATTTGTACGTGTGGATGCTGCAACAAATTAATACTAGAAGGAAGTAATTAAATAAATTACTATTACAAAACTTTATTTCGACGCTGTGGAACTTTGTGTTGTATTGATGGAACTTAGTGAAGCAAAAATTTACGACTTAAGTGAGTTCCACAAGGCTCTTTATGACTATTTCCAGTAAATTTTTTAGATAACTATAAATTGGAAATCTATGGAGCATACTTATAAAGCTATTTCATTTTTGTTTTTACTTTTCCTTACCCCCATCAGCGCACAACAGAATCAATTTGTAAAAGTAGAAGGCAAAAAATTTATCAAACCGAATGGTGAGACTTTGCTGCTTAAAGGAATTAATCTGGGTAACTGGCTTAATCCAGAAGGATACATGTTCCACTTTAAAAATGCTAATTCTGCTCGTTTAATTAATGACGTTTTTACGGAACTGCTTGGACCAGAAGAAACAAAAAGTTTTTGGAGAAGTTTTCGTGAAAATTATATCACTCAAGAAGATATAAAATTTATTAAGAAAATAGGTCTAAATTCAATAAGAGTACCTTTCAATTTTAGATTGTTTTGTACTGAAGAATATCCTGCCATTTATAATGATGAAGGATTTCAGTATTTGGATAGTTTAATATCGTGGTGCAGCAAAGTTGGTTTGCTTGTAATTTTGGATATGCATGCTGCACCTGGCGGACAGACTGGAGATAATATAGATGACAGCTGGGGCTATCCATTTTTATACGACAGTGAGGCAATGCAAAATTTGACCGCAGAATTATGGCAGAAAATTGCTTCTCGTTACAAAAATGAAACAACAGTATTAGGCTATGATCTTCTTAATGAACCTATACCACATTTTTTCGATCAAAATTATTTTAATCCCAAACTTGAACCGCTTTATAAAAAAATAGTTAGTGCAATACGGCAAGTCGACACAAACCATATTATATTTTTGGGCGGTGCCCAATGGGATACTAATTTCAAAGTTTTTAACGAACCATTTGATAAAAAATTGGCTTACACATTTCATAAATATTGGATGCCTATTCAACAAAAAGAAATTCAAGAATACATTAATTTTAGAGATAAATACAACGTTCCTATTTGGCTTGGAGAATCGGGAGAAAATAAAGATGAATGGATTAGTTCTTTTAGAGAGTTATTAGAAAAAAATAGTATCGGTTGGTGCTTTTGGCCTTATAAAAAAATGGATTCGCAAAGTTCAATAGTTTCCTTTTCAAGAACAAAAGAATGGGATGAAATAATAAAGTACGCAAACTCTCTTCGAAATAATTTTGAAGCTGTAAGAAAAAACCGCCCCTCAAATCAAATTATAAAAAAGGCTTTTAATGATCTGCTTGAGAATATAAAACTAAAAAATTGCAAAATTAATAACAGCTATATAAATGCTCTTGGATGTAAATTTAAAAACCATCCCTAAGTAGAAAGTAGAGGCAGTTATGAGAAAGAAGGATTTTCTTTTTTTATTCGCAGCATTTCTTTTAACCACGGAAATGTTAGTTGCTCAAAATCTTCCATATAAAGATAAAACAATGTCTGTAGACAAAAGGGTGGAAGATCTGTTAGGCAGAATGACTCTCGAAGAAAAAATAGACCTTCTTGGCGGTACAGGTTTTGCTACCAAGCCTAATGACCGTTTGGGAATTCCAGAATTAAAAATGTCAGACGGACCAGTAGGAGTTCGATGGGGAAATTCAACTGCGTTTCCTGTATCGATTGCAATGGCTGCAACATGGAACCAGGAAATTGTAAAAGAAGTAGCAAAAGGAATAGCCCACGAATTAATTGGTAAAGGCAGAAATGTTATACTGGGACCTTGTGTAAACATTGCAAGAATCCCTCAAGGCGGTAGAAATTTTGAGAGCTTTGGTGAAGACCCATATTTAACTTCCAGAATAACAGTAGCTTATATTAAAGGGATACAAGAAAATGGTGCCGCTGCAACTGTTAAACACTTTGCAGCAAATAACCAGGAATATGAAAGGTTGTACATTGATACTTGGGTAAGTAAACGTGCTTTAAACGAAATTTATTTTCCTGCTTTCAAAGCTGCTGTTACTGAAGCTGATGTACTGTGTGTAATGTGTGCTTACAATAAAGTTAATGGGAGATTTGCTGCCGAAAATGATTATTTATTGGATGAAAAATTGAAAAAGGAATGGGGATTTAAAGGCTTGGTTATGTCAGACTGGGGAGCTGTGCACTCCTCTTTACCAACTGCAAATGGAGCACTCGACCTTGAAATGCCAACTGGGAAGTATATGAATAAATCTACTTTGTTAGATGCTGTTAAAAATGGTGAACTTCCTGAAAGTAAAATTAATGAAAAGGTTAGAAGAATATTGACTGTAATTTTTAAACTGGGATTGTTTGATAAAGAAATTAAGCCAGATGAATCAATGATTAATAGCAAAGAAAATAGGGAAATAGCTTACAAAACTTCATTGGAAAGTATCGTACTCTTAAAAAATACCGACGGAATTCTTCCTCTAAAACAGCATAATATAAAAACACTTGCTGTTATTGGTCCTAACGCAAATAAAGCAAGAACTGGAGGTGGAGGTAGTGCTCTCGTCTCCCCTATTAATCCCGTGAGCCCTTTAGAAGGATTAAAAAACAAAATTAACAAGAAAATTAAAATTGAATTTGCACAGGGAGTAGTAATGGAGGGCGACGAAGAGGGAATTAGCAGCAAATATTTTTTTACTGATAGTTCAATGCGAAAAAATGGTTTGAATGCAGAATACTATAATAACATGAATTTATCAGGAGTGCCTAAACTTGAAAGAGTCGATGATGAAATAAATTTTAAATGGCATGGGGGGAGTCCAGATTCACTAATTGAAAAAGATAATTTCTCTGTTAGATGGACTGGCTTTTTAAAGGCGCCAAAATCTGGTAAATATACTATAACTGTGACAAGTGATGATGGTTCAAGAGTATTTTTTAATAATGAGCTTATGATAAATGATTGGAACGACCACGCATTTGAGAGCAGAAGCTTTGAAGTAACCTTAGAAGAAGAAAAATTATATCCAATAAAAGTGGAGTTTTATGAAAACGGCGGCGATGCAGGAATAATTTTAGGATGGCGTTTGCCAGGAGAAAATTTATTGCAGCAAGCAGTTCAAATTGCTAAAAATGCTGACTGTGCCCTGCTTTTTGTAGGGGATTCTTATAATATAGAAACCGAAGGAAAAGATAGGGATAATATTGAGTTACCGTATAATCAAGATTTGCTTATTCAAAAAGTTGCTGAGGTAAATAAAAATGTAATTGTCGTGTTGGAAACCGGTTCACCTGTTGTAATGGATAAATGGATTGATAAAGTTAAAGCTGTTGTTGAAGCGTGGTTCCCCGGTACAGAAGGTGGCAATGCAATAGCTGATGTATTATTAGGAAATTATAATCCTTCTGGAAAATTACCAATCACATTCCCTAAAAAATGGGAAGATTGCTCAGCTTTTAATTCATATAAAAAATATGAGGCAAGAACTTACTATGCCGATGATATTTACGTCGGCTATCGCCACTTTGATAAATATAATATCGAACCTTTATTTCCATTTGGCTTTGGTTTATCTTACACTACTTTTTCTTATAGTAACATTAAGTTGAACAAGAATGAAAACAATATTACTGTAACTTTTGAACTAAAAAATACGGGCAATTTACAGGGCGAGGAAATAGCCCAACTTTATATCTCACCAATTAACCCTAAATTAGATAGACCAGTAAAAGAGTTAAAAGCATTTAAGAAAATTTCTCTACAGCCTGGTGAATCAAAAGTTGTTGAGATGACAATCGATAAAAATTCATTTGCTTATTTTGATGAGAAATCTGACTCATGGAAAATAGACCCAGGCAAATACAAAATTTTAATTGGTTCTTCTTCAAGAAATTTGCCATTGGAAGTTGATGTAGATCTGTGAGAAATTTAGGTTATTAAAGACGTATGATTATTGTGCTGATTGCTGATGAAAAGGCGGGATGACCCCGCCCCTACATTGATGAAAACTGACGATTCAACAATTGTAGGGTCGAGATCTCCTCAACCTAATCTTGGTGAATTTGTTACTGACAATCATATTTAGAATAATCATGAACAAGAAAAAGCTTAACAGTAAAAAAGTAATAATTGTTTTTCTTGTTTTATTTCAAACATTTCAGTGCTGCTTATTTGCACAGACAATTGAGGACCGGATAAATAACATTATTTCTCAAATGACAATTGAAGAGGAAATTCAGCAGCTTCATAAAGAGGGTGGATTTAATACTGCTGATAATACGAGATTAAAAATTCCTGGGTTTATTATGTCAGATGGTCCTCATGGTGTTCGGAACGGATATGCAACCTCGTTTCCAGTTGGTATTGCCCTTGCAGCTACCTGGGATACCAACATTGTACGGCAAGTAGGGATTGCAATGGGTGAAGAATTTCGAGGCAAAGGTATTAATCAAGCATTAGGTCCTTGTCTTGATTTAACTTTAGACCCAAGAAACGGCAGAAGTCCAGAAAGCAGCGGTGAGGACCCCTATCTAAGTGCAATGATAAATACCGCTTTAGTTATAGGTATCCAATCAACTCCTACTATTGCAACTGTTAAACATTTCTTCAGCGAATATAAACAAGCGGGCAGGACACAAAATAATTATTTAATTTCTGATAAAATGATGATGGAACATTATGGTCTGCAGTTTAGAAGAGCAATACAAATTGGCGGAGCTATGAGTGTAATGAATGCATACAATTTAATAAATGGAGAAAAATGCGGAGAAAGTTATAATCTGCTTACTAATATTTTAAGAAAGAAATGGGGATTTCCTTTTTATGTAGTTTCAGACTGGGGCTCTTTGTGGAACGCTCAGAAAGCAATAAATGCCGGCTGCGATATTGAAATGGGTTCTGATTTATATCAAACTAACCTGCTTAATCTTTACAGAAATGGTATAGTTTCAAAAAATGTAATTGACGAAGCAGTACGCAGGGTGTTAAGGACAAAAATTACTGCGGGATTATTAGACTATTACCCACCAGGTGACCCGTTGGATGTAAATAGTATCCAGCACCGAGAAATATGCCTTCAAGCTGGAAAAGAAAGTATAGTATTATTGAAAAATCAGGATAATATCTTACCATTAAATAAAAACTCAATTAATAAAATTGCTTTGATTGGTCCTTCTGCAGGTGTGATGATTACAGATGGCTCAGGCAGCAGTTGGGTTGAACCATTATTCAAAGTTTCTCCTCTTGATGGAATTAAAAATTATGTTGGCGAAAATAAAGTCCTATACGCTAAAGGATGCGACATTGCTAATGGCTTTGCAAGCGATATTTCAGATGCAATTAATTATGCAAAACAAGCAGATGTGGTAATTTACTTTGGCGGATTAGATGGCACACAAGAAGGTGAAGGCTTTGACCGTGCAAACGGCTCAATTGAATTGCCTGGCAAACAAAAAGATTTGATTAAGTATTTGTCATCGGTCAATAAAAATTTGATTGTTGTCCTAATAAGTGGCGGAATTTGTGGTGTTAATTACTTTATAAATGATATTAAAGCTTTGTTATATGCGTTTTATCCCGGTCAGGAAGGTGGTAATGCAATTGCACAAGTCTTGTTTGGCGATTATAACCCCAGTGGTAAATTGCCAGTTACAATGCCTGTAAATGATTCTCAACTTCCACCGCAAAATTTTAACTTTGATGACGATTACGGCGGCGGATATAGATGGTTTGATAAACAAGGTCTTACACCGCAGTTTGCTTTTGGCTTTGGACTAAGTTATACAACTTTCTCTTTTAGTAATCTTTTTGTATCTCCTCAAACTGCTTCAGCTGGACAAATAGTTAATGTTAGCGTAGATATCACAAATACTGGCAATTTAAATGGCAACGATGTTGTGCAACTTTATTTATCTTACAACGGGAATGAAGGTGATTTATCATTAAAACAGTTAAAAGGATTCAAACGCGTCAATCTTAATCCAGGTGAAACTAAAAATGTTATTTTCCAGATTACACCAAATGAACTTTATGTTTATAATGAATCTACAGGAAATTATGAAGTAAAGAGTGGATATTACATAGTAAAGGTCGGAGACTCATCCGATAATTTACCTCTTTCTTCGGGTTTTGAAATCACACCAGCAGAGCCACTGCCAGATTTGCAGATTGCAAATATTAGAACTATTCCGCCGTATCCATTAGTAGGGGATACAGTAAGGTTCATAGCATCAATTATTAATTATGGAACGGGCGCAAGTCCAAACGGAGAAGCACACGAGGTAATATTTAAAGTAAATGAAGTACCAATCTGTAAATCGGATGAACTTACTAATTCAATACCTGCTGGCGGAATGGCGTTAGCTAATAGCAACAAAAGCATAAATAATTCTTATAACTTTTGGGTTGCTGATAAACCTGGTACTTATTCCATTGAAGCAGAGGTAAATAGTAATAACCTGATTTCTGAAACTATATACTCAAATAATACAAAGCGTTCTGAAGTAAAAGTTTATAATTTGCCTCCTCAGAATTTAGCATTGAATAAGACTGTCTTTGTTTCTTCAGTAGAAAGAGCTGGACTGGAAGGTGAAAAGGCGGTTGACGGCAGTTATTCAACCAGATGGTCTTCACAATTTTCAGACCCACAGTGGATTGTAATTGATTTTGGACAAACAATTGAGTTTAACCAAATCAAATTAAATTGGGAAACAGCTTACGCGAAAGAGTATTTAATTCAAATTTCTGATGATAATTTGAATTGGAATTCAGCAATAACTTTAATTCACCAAACTGATGGGAAAGGCGGAATTGAAAAATATGATGTGCAATCAAAAGGACGTTACTTGAGAATCTATGGAATAAAAAGAGCAACACAATGGGGTTATTCCTTATACGAAATAGAGGTGTTTAATGTGGTAAATACAACAAATGTTAATGAACATCTAAAGGTTACCCCACAGAATTTTTTGTTAGAACAGAATTACCCTAATCCTTTTAATCCGTCTACTGTTATTCGTTATCATATTTCGGCAGCTGATGCACTCAAATCAGTTGAAGTACATGTCAAATTAAAGGTTTATGATTTATTGGGAAGAGAAGTAGCAACTCTTGTTAATGAAAGAAAATCACCAGGCGTTTATGAAATTAAATTTGACGGTGCTAAATTACCAAGCGGCGTGTACTTCTATCGCATAGTGATCCATTCGGATAGACTTGAAGTTGGGGATTTTATTTCGACGAAAAAGATGATTTTATTGAGATAACGAAAGAATATAACAAAACAGAAACAAACGAACTTTATGGATTTGATATTTAGGTTTTTGTGTGCTTGGATTATTTTTCTCTAAAACTCATTTAACTAATATTTGGATTTTATTATGAACTATATTAAAATTTTATTAATGCTGATAATATCCGTATCTATTAGTTCATGCCAAGATACTTCTAAACCTACAGAGGCAGATACAACTGACTTGCCTGGCTGGAAATTAGTTTGGTCAGATGAATTTAATTATACAGGTTTACCTGACCCGCGCAAATGGAGCTATGATGTTGGGGACAATGGCTGGGGAAACAATGAAAAACAATATTATTCTGCTTTTAGATTGGAAAATGCAAGAGTTGAAGATGGTAAACTAATTATTGAAGCCAAACGCGATTTTTATTTAAACCATGAATATACTTCGGCACGTTTAGTTACTGCAAATAAAGGCGATTGGACTTACGGCAGATTTGAGATAAAAGCAAAATTGCCTTCGGGCAGAGGAACGTGGCCAGCTATCTGGATGCTGCCTACTGATTGGTCGTTAGGCAATAAAGGCTGGCCAGATAATGGTGAGATTGATATTATGGAACACGTTGGTTATGATCCTGGCGTTATTCATGGTTCAATTCATACTAATAAATATAATTGGGTGGATAACACAGGCAAAACAGCAACTTTAAAAATTTTAGATGCTACAACTTCTTTCCATACCTATGCGCTTGAATGGGATTCTACTGAAATTAAAATCTACGTTGATGATATAAATTATTTTACATTTAATAATGAACGTAAAGGCTGGGAATATTGGCCGTTTTTTAAGGATTTCCATCTTTTGTTAAATATTGCAATTGGTGGTAATTGGGGCGGCGCTCAAGGCATTGATAATTCTATATTCCCACAAAAAATGGAAGTTGACTATGTTAGAGTTTATAAGAAAATTTAGATGTGATTTGTTTTGTCCAAGTAAATTTTTTAATAGACATGAATTTAGCACCAACCTAATTAATTGTATTAATAATTAGCTGAAATTTGACCATATCATATTACAGATTGTATTTTTTTAGAAGTGACTCAACTGAGTTTTTTAGAATATCAATCGATACTGGCTTAGTTAAAAACATGTCAATTCCTAAATTGATAATATTTTTTCTTTCCTTTGCATTTACGTCTGCAGTTAAACATAATATTGGGGTTTTCGTGAATAATGGGTTAGTCTTTATTTCGTGTACTAATTCAATGCCGCTTTTACCCCCTTTTAGTGAAATGTCCATTATTATAATATCATAATTTTTGTTGCTGTATGTGCTGTAAAATTCTTCTGCAGAATCGCATAAATCTACTTTAAAATTTTTATCAAAAATACGCGGAAATACTTTTTGAACTAAATAATCATCTTCAACAACTAACATATTCCTCATTGAAATTACTCCTTTAGTAAAATTTTCTGCTTCATAAATTTTTTAATATAACGCGAAAAGTAGAACCAATACCCTTTTCACTTTCGACTTCAATATTAGCATTGTTTAATTCGCAATATTTTTTTACTAATGCTAATCCAAGTCCATTGCCTTCATAAGTTCTCGAGTAGCCGCGCTCTTCTTGGACAAAAGGCTCAAAAAGATGACTAAGAAATTCTTTGCTCATTCCTATACCGGTATCACTTACTTCAACAATTATTTCATTTTGTTCGTTACTTTTAATGCTGATTTCCACCTTCCCTTTTTTTGTATATTTTATTCCATTGTCTATTAAATTTGCAAAAATTTGTGTTAAGCTGTATTCATCGCCTGTAATTATTGTGTTTTCTGTCATGCAATTGTAAATAAGTTCTAGATTTTTACTTGCAGCCATTTGTTTATGTTCATCTACTAATTTTGATAAAACATCTTTGTCCAAGTCAATTTTTTTTAATGTTGGTTTGTATGTTCCTATTTGCATTTCAGACATATTTAAAATTAATTCAATAGTCCTAATTATTCTTTTTGATGCTAATTCAATGCTATCAAAAAGTTCTTTGTTCTTGCTTTTAGAATTTTCTTCCAAGATTCCCTTTAGGATGGCTATGTTGCCTAATATTACAAAAATAGGAGTTCTAATTTCATGAGACATTTGAGCTAAAAATTCTGACTTAAGTTTATTCGATTGCTGAGCCTTGTCTAATGCTTTCTGTAATTCCTTTGTTTTAATGTCCACTAATTTTTTTAATTTTTTCTTTGATTGAAAAGTCTTGACAGCGAGTGAAGTCGTTAAGCATAAAGCAATTATTAAAAGCAATAAAATATAATTTGTTTTCTGCGATAAAAAATTTTTTAACTCAATGTTGAATACTTGAGCTAAGGTAATTTTAGATAATGATTTTTTTGTTGAGTTGGGAACTTCTTGATTTGTTTTATTAATTATTATGTTCTGTTCACTGTTGGTATTTGATTGTGCAAGAGCTGGAATTAGACAGAGTATTACTAATAATATTCTGAATTTTGATGCATATCCGTAAAAATTAATAAAAGTTCTTCCTTTCATTTTTGTGTTCTATTAACGAAAAATTTTTTTGTTAACTGGAAACTAAAGGACAACCGCAAGTTATCGTAAAAGTAATTTTTCAATTCCTCATAATCTGTAAAAAATCTTGGCTGCGCCCTTGTTCAGCCTTTACAGATATTGCTATTTAACGTACACCAAAATTCAAACAGTCTGCACCTTACCGCTATATTAGACTTTTTAAGTATTCTCAGAACAAATTGCTTTGTGATAAACAAATAACATACCACGAAATAAAACACATTATTAGCATATTTGGCTTAACCATTTGATTGCAAATGACTTAATGTGAGAAAGCAGAATTATTTTAAAACAAAAAGTCTAAGGTGTAGACGACTAAAGGGGGCATTTTATATCTGTTATTCATTTTATCAAAATCATAATAGAAAGAAAATTTTAATTTATTGACCTAAAAGTATTTGTTTATTATGTTGTAAAGAGATTAACAGCTACCTGTGCGTATAAAACAAAAGTAAAAATATTTTAGTCGAGGTAAGCATGTATTATCAAATTATACAGAATGCAATTTTGTTAGTAGCACTTTCGACTTTGTATAATCTTGTTTCGCAAATACGCAGAAGGAATGAGAAACTATTTAAGATTATATCAGGGATAATTTTTGGCTGTTTAGCTATAATTGGTATGAGGATACCATTTTATTATTCACCGGGCATTATTTATGATGGTCGCTCAATAATTTTAGTTTTAGCTGGACTTTTTGGCGGTGGTACAAGTGCAATTATATCTGTTATAATTGCTGGAGCCTATCGTCTTGGAATTGGAGGTTCTGGTGTTTGGGCTGGACTTTCTACAATTTTAGGAACAGCTGTTACCGGATTACTGTTTCGGCGGCTTTATAAAAACAAAATTGACAGAATCAGTATTCTTTCCCTTTATGTGGTCGGTGTAATTGCTCACCTTGTCATGTTAGCCTCTCAGCTTCTTATTCAACCATTCCCAAATGGGATAATAGTAATTAAGCAAATTTGGTTGCCTATAATTTTTGTTTTTCCTATTGCAACTTTGCTTATAGGACTTTTGCTTAGGAATGAAGAAAGGCGCTTTCGTGCAGAAGTTAGCCTGGCAGAGAGGGAGGATAATCTGCGAATCACATTAAATTCAATTGGCGACGCTGTGATTGCAACAGATATTGAAGGTAAAATTACCAGCATGAATCCTGTTGCAGAGGAGCTTACAGGCTATAACTTTGAAGATGTTAAGAACAGAAAGCTTGAAGAGGTATTTAATATAGTTAATGCTCAAACTGGTGAGAAAGTTTTAGACCCTGTAAAAAAAGTTTTAATGACTGGTAAAATTGTTGGGCTTGCCAACCACACTAAGCTTATTTCAAAGTCTGGTGAAGAATATCAAATTGCAGATTCAGCGGCACCAATAATTAACGAGGACGGAATTGTTAGTGGCGTTGTTCTTGTTTTTAGGAACGTTACCCAGGAATATAAAATGCGAGAGAATTTAAAAATTAGTGAAGAAAAATTCAGAAAAGCATTTTTTACCAGTCCAGATTCGATTAACATCAACAGATTATCAGACGGGAAATATGTATCAATTAACCAAGGGTTTACTAAAATTATGGGATTTACTGAAGCTGATGTTATAGGTAAAACATCTTTGGAATTAAATATTTGGGTTAATCCAAAAGATAGAGAACGTTTGGTAGAGGGATTAAAAACTAACGGTATAGTAGAAAACCTTGAAGCTCCTTTTAGAGCTAAAGACGGAAGTATCAAGATTGGACTAATGTCAGCAACTATTATTGAACTTGATGGAATTCCTCACATACTTAATATCACTCGTGATATTACAGAGGTTAAAAAACAAGAACATGCTCGCCAAGTTTTATATAATCTATCTAAAATTTCATTCACAGATATTAGTCTAAAAGAATACTTATCAAAAATTCATGAAGAACTAAAAAAATTAATAAAGTCAGATAATTTTTATATCGCATTATATGATAAAGAATTGAATCAATATACATTCCCATATCATGTTGATGAGTTTGATAATTATGAAACAGATAGTCCAACTTCTTTGGATGGAAGTCTTACAGATTATGTAAGAAAGACTGGTAAAGCTTATTTGATAAAAGAAGAAGAGGATAAAAAATTGCGTGAAGCAGGCGAGGTGAAACTTGTAGGCAGCCCATGCAAAGTTTGGATGGGTGCGCCTTTATTTGATTCATCTACCGGCGAAGTGTTAGGAGTAATTGCTTTACAAGATTATAAAGATGAAAACGCTTATACTAAGAATGACTTACTTACTTTAGAAATAGTAGCTTCTCAAATTGGACAGTTTATCCTTCGCGTTAAGGCTTTACAAGATTTGAAATTAGCAAAAGAAAAAGCAGAAGTATCTGACAGAATTAAAGGTGAGTTTATGGCACAAATGTCGCACGAGATAAGATCACCGCTTAATATAATAACAGGATGCGTCCAATTAATTAAAGAAGAAATTAAAGAAAAAAATAACAGTGAAATCTCAGAACTGTTTTTCAGTATAGATAGTGCAACTAAACGAATTATTAGAACCATCGACTTGATTCTTAATTACTCTGAGCTGCAAGCAAGTTCTTTTGAACCTAATTACAAAAAAATCGATTTAAGAGAGGAAGTCCTTAATAATGTCATATCAGAATACCGCATGCTTGCTGAAAACAAAAATTTAAAACTAAGTTTTAATTGTAAAACGGATAACACATTCCTAATCGGTGATATGTACAGTCTAACACAGGTATTTGCTAATTTAATTGATAATGCCATTAAATTTACCAAAAAAGGCGGGATTGATGTAGTTATTGATCGTAATCCACAAAATTACCTTTTTGTAAAAGTGACCGATACTGGCATTGGAATGAGTAATGAGTTTATTCAACATCTGTTTGAACCGTTTAGACAGGAGATAACTGGTTATACCAGGCCATATGAAGGCAATGGCTTGGGATTAGCACTTGTTAAAAAGTATTGTGAAATTAACAATGCAGAGATTTTCGTCGAAAGTAAAAAAGGGGTTGGTAGTGCTTTTACAGTTATTTTTAAATGATGCTGAAGAAAAATTGAAGAAAAATATTGTCGATATTTTAAAGTATGGACTACACTTTAGTAAAAGCGGTTATCTGATTGTTATCTATTAAAACAAAAGCCAAAAAAATTATTTACAGGCTTTTTGAGCTGGCGGACGGATTTGAACCGCCGACCGGCTGATTACAAATCAGCTGCTCTACCAGCTGAGCTACGCCAGCAAATCAAATTTTGAGGCTCAAATCTAATATAATTTGGTTTCCTATGCAATATTTTGAGTTCTATAATTTTTCAGATATTTTTTAAACAAAAAAATAAACAAATGCTTTCTAAAAATGAGTTGAAATATTACTCTCTGCTTCTCCTAAAAAAATACCGCAAAAAAGAAAAAAAATTCTTAGTGGAAGGAGTTAAACTAATTAGAGAAGCGTTAGACTATAATTATAATTGTGAAATTGTTTTTTATACCAATGAGTTTTTGAGCAAATATGAGAGCACTGAAATTTTTGACAGAATAAAATTAATCAGAAAAGTAATTGTTAAAAACGTAGAGTTAAAAAAGGTAACGGATACTCAAAATCCAAGTGGAATTGTAGCTGTATTTAATTTTAAAAATAATACAAAAAGTAAAAGCCATAGCTCTAATTTAATTGTTGGACTTGAAAACATCTCAGACCCTGGTAATTTGGGGACTATCATTAGAAATTGTGACTGGTTTGGAATTAAAGAGATTTTGTTAAACAGTAATTGCGCTGAAATTTATAATCCAAAAGTAATCAGGGCGTCTGCTGGTTCAATTTTTCATTTGAAAATTTTAGAAGCGGAAAACTTTTACGATGAGTTAAATGAATTGAAATCGGCAGGATACAAAATATACTGCAGTGATTTAAAAGGCTGTAATGTTTTTAATTTAATAATTGATAACAAGAGTGTAATTTTATTTTCAAATGAAGCATCTGGACCTTCTCAAAAATTGCTAAAAATTGCCGATGAAAAAATAACTATTCCAAGACTCGGGAAAGCAGAATCATTAAATGTTGCAAATGCATCCGCAGTAATTCTTGCCTTTTTAACAAAAAAAATAGTTTAGTTTCTCTTATATACAATATAATCTATTGATTCGGGTTGACAATTGTTTTGTCTTAATAGCATATTTATTTGTGCACGATGATAAGAAGAATGATTGATAACATGTGTAATAATTTGACTTAAAGTATTAGCATAAGAATTGCCTTTTGTGTTTTTGTAGTTAATTTTTTGATTCAATCCATCCTCGTCAATTTCAGAAAGATAATTCAGCCAGTCATTTGTAGAAGCCTGATGTAAATTTTCCAATTTGTTAATAGGTAAAATCTCCCAGAAATTTTCAATTGATTGGGCTTCATTTTTTACTCTTTGTAGCCAAATAATTTGCGAAAGAATAATGTGTGAAATAAGCTCTAATGCTTTTCCGTTAATACGATTTTTCTTTAATGATTCCATAATTAAAGAATTAGCCCAGTGATTGTAATTAAGCAAATCGATAAAATACTCTATCATAAAATTTCTCCTAAATTTTTTTGTCGAGAAATGACAATAAGTAATTTTAAGCTTAATCAAGAAATTCCCATGCAACACCAAAACGAATTCCTCTTCCATACATTGGGTAGTAAGGGACGACAAAATAATTACCGTCTAAGACGTTTTCGTATGTGAAATAAACTATTGCTGATTTTTGGATTTTCCCGCTTAAGAAAAAATCGAGCTTAAAAAAGGGTGAAATTTCTGATGTAAATATTTTTTTAGCTGGTGAAGAATAATCAGTTATAAAATAAACTGCAGAAATTTCCTTTTCAAAATCAATTACAAAACCGGGTCTGTTACCATAAAGTTTAAAATTAAATCCGGCTTTTAGTTCAAGATTATTGTTAAAAAGAGTATCTAAGTAATAAATTCCACCGCTTGAAAAGTATTCTGGCAGTGTATTTTCTTCTCTAAATTTTGGGAAGAAGTAAGTCATGTTTGAAGATAAAAGTAATTTCCATTCTTTTAGTGTGAATGAGAAATTTATTCCGCTTTTTTGTGTGCTTGAATTTTTAAAATAAATTGCATTAGTACTTTTTAGTGTATCATTTAAAAGTATTGCCGCAAAGTATTGGTTTGAAGACTTTTGTTGAAATAGTCCTAATGAAAAATGAATATTGCTAAGGTTCACTTTCAGTGATGTTTCCAAAGAGCTGATATTGTTCTTACTTTTATTTAGCGGTTGTGTTGTTAAATATTCTTCCCAGACATCGTTCGGTTTTTGAAAGGATGAGTAACCGAAATATAGTCCTGCTGTGGTATCAATGTTTAAAGTAAAATCAATTCCTACTCCCAAATATTGTTTTCCACCGTATTGTAATAATTTTCCGAATATATTTGGATGTAATAAAGTAAAGAAGTCGGGTTTTATAACACCAGCAATAGAATACATATTAAGTGTTTTTGCCGAGGGTAAAAGCGGAGAATTAATTTTTGTATTTTCTAAATTACTATTGAATGTTGCATTTAAAAATTTAGCATGGAATTCTTGTGAAATATTTAATCCGATCGTGTTATAACTGTTATTATGAATAATTTGAGGTGTATTGCTTTGGTAATTTAAATCAGGTCTTTCATTTTGACGAAATTCATTCAATGAATATCTGTAATAAAAAGAAAAGTTGGTTGAGGTATGTTCAGTAAAATTATTTAGTAGATGTAAGTTTAGACTGTGAGCAGTAGTTTTCATATATCTATTTTGAAAATTAACAGGTGCTAAGAAGTTGTCATACAAAATGCTGTTTGGATCACTATGGGGGTAATCAGTTAATATTTTTTGAAAATCTACGCCCCCATTTAATTTTACTTCATTTTTATTGAACGAATAATCTAATATTATGTTAGTAGTTGAAGAAAGCAAATAATGAAAGCGTGAAGAGAATTTCCATCCACTGTAATCGCTGTTAACAAATTTAGAGTCAACAGAGTTGTTTGTAACCTCAAAAAGAGTTTTTAATCTTTTTGATAGAAAAGCATTAAACATTCCATCTACAAAACCCTCGTTGTTTGGTGCTTGATAAAATCTTATTCTTGAATACGGGTGTAATTCTATTTTGTTTCTTGTTATAAATTCGACAGCAGAATTATTAAGAGTAACACTGGCTAAAAAGCTTCGAGGTAAAGATAAAACCACAATTGAGTCAATGCTTTCTGATTGAAAGTAGTTTAAGTCAAATGAATTAGATAATCTGTTGTTTAAAAGAATACCGTTTTCAGTATATGATACTTTTCCCCAGCCGTTGCCGTAAATGGTTACCTCAGAAGGTTGACCAAGCCAGCCTAATTCATTTACATAGCCAAAAGGCAGTAAAAAGAAAAGGTCGCCTGTGTACCTGTAATCTTCAAAATTTATTTTTGTTTTGTTAATTGAGTTTTGAGATTCATTCGAAAAAGTACTTTTTATTGAAATAATTTTTAATGTGTCATTTTTTGTTTGCTTTTCTGCAGATGTTGTATCAGCTATGTTTTTGTTTGTTGAACTTGTAGTATCGAACTTATTAATTACTTGCTGGACATAAAAACTTTTGGCTATGCACCAGTTTGACCAGTAAAAAAATAGAAGTACAAAAATCGCTACGAGTGGTTTTGATGTGTTCATTTAATAAACAAAGTAAATGTGACAAATATAAAATTTATATTTCTGGTGACAAAATATCCAAATAATTATAGTTAAAAGCATCAACAACTAAATAAAATGATAGCCTGATTTCGCATTGGAGCAGTTAATCATTTTTTTAATAAAATAAAAGAAACTATTTATTTTGAATAAAAAAACTGTTAATTTTCTAACAAATTATTATTCATCAACAAAACAAAGGAAGCTACAATGGGTTCAATGACAAAAGCTCAAATTCTAGATTATATGGCAAAAAAATCAGGTTTAACAAAAAAAGCAGCGGGAGAATTTTTAGACGAATTTGTTAAACTTGCATACAGAGAAGCTAAAAAAAGTTTTGTGGTTCCTGGCTTAGGCAAATTAGTTCTTTCTGAAAGAAAAGAAAGAATGGGAAGAAATCCTAAAACAGGCGAACAAATGCTAATCCCAGCCAAAAAAGTTGTAAAGTTTAGAATTGCTAAAGCAGCTAAAGAAGCTATATTAGGTAATAGCAAATAATTCATTTTAACCTCACTAACTGCTAATTAAAATAAAGCCCGTTTAATTAACGGGCTTTTTTGTTTTTCTTTTAAAGCGTGTATCAGTACCTCTAGTTGTAATTTCTTTTATTAAGTCATTGTACAGTTTCTGTGGGATGTTTTGTAAAATAATAGTTAGTAGTTTGTTAAAATTACCTGCATGCGGGTAAAAACCAATTGTGATATTTTGTTTATCGTCAATAATGTAAATTGGTCTTGTTAAGTACCCTGAAAATATCCCGCCTCTTATCTTATTAATATTCTGATGATAAATTTCAATCTTTTTTTTGCTTAGAAAAAAATTTTCACAAATAATCTTTTCGTTATTTGCTGTTATTTTGAAAGGGAATAGTTTATAAGTCTTAAAAAAATATTTATTTACAATAAAAAGTATGGCTAAATTGAATAAAATATAAATAGGAAAGTACCATTCTTCTGAAATCATGTAGAAAGAAAATATTATATGAAAAATCAACATTAAATTGATTGGAATATTTCCATATCGATAAATTAATTTCTGAATAAATGGATAAGTAAAAGTATACATCATTTCCCTATAATTTTACTGCTAAATTTAATAATCTATTAGATAAAAGTTATTTTTGTGAAAATAATTTTTAGGGTGTACTTAACTATAAGTTACTTAAAGAAAGGAGTGAATTTTTTATGTACGATGTAATTATAATTGGTGCTGGACCGATTGGTTTAGCTTGTGGAATTGAAGCAGTAAAAAATAATTTGAAGTATTTAATAATTGATAAAGGTTGTTTGGTGAATTCTATTTATAATTATCCGACTAACATGGTTTTCTTTTCGACCTCAGATAGATTAGAAATTGGAAACGTTCCTTTTATCTCACACGGCGTAAAACCTACAAGAACAGAGGCATTAGAATATTATAGAAGAGTAAAATCTTCATGGAATCTTAATGTTCATACTTACGAAAAAGTAAATAGTGTAGTTGGTGAATTTGGAAATTTTACTGTAATAACCGCAAAAAGAGAATATAAGACTGCAAATGTTATTGCGGCAATTGGGTTTTATGATAATCCAAATTATCTCAATATTCCAGGTGAACAACTTCCAAAAGTAAAACATTATTACGATGATGCTCACCCATATGCATACCAAAAAGTAGCAGTAATAGGAGGTGGAAATTCCGGCGTTGATGTAGCTTTGGAGACGTATCGTAAAGGTTCAGAGGTAACAATGATTATTAAAAAAGACAAACTTGATGATGGCGTTAAGTATTGGGTCCGGCCTGATATTGAAAACAGAATTAAAGAAGGTGCAATAAAAGCTTACTTTAACTCGACAGTAAAAGAAATTTTGGAAAAAGAGATAGTGATTGATACACCTAAGGGACAAATAACTATCGAAAATGATTTTGTTTTTGCAATGACAGGCTATCATCCGGATTTTAGTTTTCTAGAAAAAATTGGTATTGAGTTCCAATCAGTTGAGAATTTAACTCCTGCTTATAACCCAGAAACTTTTGAAACAAATAAAAAAGGTCTCTTTCTTGCTGGCGTTGTTTGCGGGGGAATGGATACTGGTAAATGGTTTATTGAAAATTCAAGATACCATGCTGAAAATATAATTAGAGAAATAAAGAACAGTTATATAAAATGACCCTGAATCCAAAATATTCTTTGCCAAAAGAAAAAATTAAAGTGTTGCTGTTAGAAAATATTCATCAGAATGCAATTGATTATTTTAGAAATAATGGCTACACAAACGTCGAGTACTTAAAGTACTCATTAAATAAAGATGAGCTGAAGGAGAAAGTAAAAGATGTTCACTTGCTTGGTATAAGGTCGCGGACAAACATCACATCGGAAGTATTAACACATGCGAAAAAATTAATTGCAATTGGATGTTTTAGTATTGGAACAAATCAAGTCGATTTGCAGACAGCTAAAATTAAGGGAATACCTGTTTTTAATGCACCTTTTTCTAATACACGTTCTGTTGCTGAATTAGTCATAAGCGAGTGCATTTTCTTAATACGAAAAATTCCAGAAAAAAATTTCTATGCTCATAATGGAAAATGGTTAAAAGACGCTTCAAATTCTTTTGAGGTTAGAGGAAAAAATATCGGTATTATTGGCTATGGACATATCGGTTCACAAGTTTCTGTATTAGCTGAAGGTTTGGGAATGAATGTTTATTATTATGATATTATGCCAAAACTAACACTTGGCAATGCAAAAGCGTGCAATTCTTTAGAGGAGTTATTAAAAATTTCAGATATTATTACTCTACATGTTCCTGAAACTGAAAAGACAAAAAACATGATAGCCTATGAGCAGCTTAAATTAATGAAAAGAGGTTCTTATATTATAAATACATCGCGTGGTACGGTTGTTAATTTAAATGACCTTGCTAAGGTATTAGAAGAAAAACATCTTGGCGGAGCTGCTATTGATGTCTACCCTGTTGAACCTGCTTCGAATAATGAACCATTTGTCAATGTCCTTCAAAAATTTCAAAATGTGATTTTAACTCCGCATATAGGAGGGAGTA
The DNA here is from genome assembly GCA_041538185.1 of Melioribacteraceae bacterium 4301-Me. Classification (NCBI taxonomy): domain Bacteria; kingdom Pseudomonadati; phylum Ignavibacteriota; class Ignavibacteria; order Ignavibacteriales; family Melioribacteraceae; genus Pyranulibacter; species Pyranulibacter aquaticus. The sequence continues at coordinate 95,506 of JBGORM010000008.1, forward strand.
CTTCTGAAGCTCAGGCCAATATTGCTTTAGAAGTCTCTGAAAAGCTCGTTAAATACTGTGACGTCGGCTCAACAATTGGTGCTACTAATTTCGTTGAAATTTCTTTACAGCCGAATATAAATAATCAAAGGTTTTTACATATTCACAAAAATCACCCCGGAGTGCTGAACAAAATTACAAAGGTTTTTACTTCAAGAAATTTAAATATTGCAGCACAGTACCTACAAACCGACCCTTATATTGGTTATGTAATTATTGATATTGATGGTAAAGATGATGCTAAGAATATATTAAAGGAACTTAAATTAATCCCTGGTACGATTAAAGTAAGGATGTTGTATTAGAACTCATACTCATGTTTCTCCAATATATTTTTTATTTCGTCCCTAAAGGGACTTAATCTATTTCTTTGTTCATTATCCTATAAATATTTTGTCCTGACTGGACAATAAAGCCTTGATTATGTATAAACCAATGTAATCCCTTTAGGGATTATATAGTTATAGAATAATAAATATCAAACTGAAGTTAAAAGTCCCGTAGGGACGAGATAGGGATTGATTTACAAGACAAGTAGAATAGTCCAAAATCTTGAAGTTTTCTAAATTTATTTGGTAATTCATGCCTTCGGGATTTGATTTCAAAATTATTCTGGACAGCACTGCTCATACTATTAAAAGCTGTCTAAGAATAATTTCCCAATTAAATAACTTATGAAAAAAAAGGCCTACCCATAAACACTTTAGCAGGCAGGCCAATTGAAGTTAACGTTCTTGCATCCAATTTCTTGAAAAATTTCTGCTCAAATTTTTCTAATGATAGATTAGAAATTATTTTTTCTTGGCTGCTTTCCTAGTTAATTTATTTTTGCCTTTCTTAGTTTTAACGTTAATAGTTTTCTTAGCCGAGCTTTTCTTAGTAATCTTTTTCTTTAATTTTATAGCGGGTTTCTTCTTAGAAACTTTTTTTTGCGGTTTTGCTTTAACCGATTTCTTTTTAGTAACTTTTTTAATTTCAGCCTTAGCTTTTTTAACAGCCTTTTTTGCTTTGGGAGTCACTGTAGTTTGTTTCATTTTTTGGGCAATTAAATTCAATGCGCTTCCTGCTTTGAACCATTCAATTTGCCCAGCATTGAATGAATGATTAAGCATTATTTCATCTGAAGAACCATCGCTATGTTTTACAATTAATTTTAATTGTTTATCAGGTGCGAAATTTTTTAATCCAACTATACTTAGTTTATCGTCCTCTTGAATTTTATCATAATCATTTGGGTCAGCAAAAGTAAGAGGTAACATGCCTTGTTTTTTCAAATTAGTTTCGTGAATTCTAGCAAAGCTTTTTACAATGATTGCTTTTCCGCCCAAGTAACGAGGTTCCATTGCTGCATGTTCTCTGCTCGAACCTTCTCCATAGTTCTCATCACCTACAACAATCCATCCAATACCCTTAGCTTTATATTCCCGCGCTACTTCATGAACTTTTTTATATTCACCTGTGAATTGGTTTTTTGCTTCTCCGGCGTTTCCAGTAAAAGCATTAATAGCGCCCAAAAACATATTTTTGGAAATATTATCGAGATGACCGCGATATTTTAACCAAGGGCCAGCGGGAGAAATATGGTCTGTAGTACATTTGCCTTTTACTTTCAATAATAATGGCAAATCGATAAAGTCTTTCCCATCCCAAGCCGGGAAACGTTCAAGCAGTTGAAGTCTTTCGCTTCCCTCAGGAATTTTCACTTCAGTTTTGTAGCCGTCAGGTGAAGGAGGAATAAAACCATCAAAGTTTTTTACAAAATTGTCTATTGGGAGTTCTTCTCCCATAGGAGGATCTAACTTAACTTGTTCACCATTTTCATTTGTTATATAATCTGTGGCTGGATTAAAAGATAAGCTTCCGGAAATTGCCAACGCAGTTACAATTTCTGGACTCGCAACAAATGCTAAAGTTTCCGGATTACCATCATTTCTTTTTGCAAAATTTCTGTTGAATGAAGTAACAATTGTGTTTCTTTCTCCAGTTTTAACATCCATTCTGTTCCACATGCCAATACATGGTCCACAAGCATTTGCTAATACCAATCCACCTAATTCTTCTAACACTTTCAATTGACCGTCTCTTTCAATGGTAGCTCTTACTTGTTCCGAACCAGGTGTGATAGTAAATTGTGTTTTAGCTTTAAGTCCTTTTGATAGCGCTTGTTTAGCAATATTAGCTGATCTGTCAATATCTTCATAGCTTGAATTTGTGCAACTTCCAATAAGAGCTACGCTAATTTTATCCGGAAAATTATTTTCTTTGACAGCCTCTTTCATCTTGGAAATTGGCCATGCACGGTCTGGGGTAAAAGGACCGTTAAGGTGAGGCTCAAGTTCGCTCAAGTTTATTTCGATTACTTGGTCGAAATATTTTTCAGGTTCAGCGTAAACCTCATCGTCGGCTTTTAGTACATCAGAAAGTTCAGTTGCTAAGTCAGCTACATCATTACGGTCAGTTTTTCTTAGATATTCTACCATTTTTTGGTCAAATGCAAAGATTGAAGTTGTAGCACCAACTTCTGCACCCATGTTACAAATTGTACCTTTGCCTGTACAAGAGATTGAATTAGCACCTTCACCAAAATATTCTAAGATTGCACCGGTGCCTCCTTTAACTGTAAGGATACCAGCAACTTTAAGAATAACATCTTTAGGTGATACCCAACCTGAAAGTTTGCCGGTTAATTTTACTCCAATAAGTTTAGGCCATTTTAATTCCCATGGCATTCCGGCCATAACATCTACTACATCAGCGCCGCCGACACCAATTGCAATCATACCAAGTCCTCCGGCATTTGGCGTATGCGAATCGGAACCAATCATCATTCCACCTGGAAAGGCATAATTTTCCAGAATAACTTGGTGGATAATTCCTGCGCCTGGTTTCCAAAAGCCCACACCATATTTTTTGCAAATACTCTCAAGGAATTCATAGACCTCCTTATTTTCCTCTATAGCGCGTTCGAGGTCTGCTTTTGAACCGCTTTGTGCAACTATTAAATGGTCGCAGTGTGCCGTTGCTGGTACTGCTGAAGTTTTCCTGCCAGCATGCATAAATTGCAATAAGGCCATTTGTGCAGTCGCATCCTGCATAGCTACACGATCAGGTGTAAATTCTGCGAAGTCTTTACCCCGCTTCAATTCATTTTTTGCTGGGCTCCATAAATGGGCATAAAGGATTTTCTCAGCATAAGTCATTGGTCTGCCAACTACCTTGCGCGCTCTGTCAACTTTGTCTCTTAATTTACTGTAAACCCCTTGGATCATATCAAAATTTGCGGTCATTTTAATTTTCCTTATAATTTATTTTTTATTTTGAAAAATAACAAAAAACGAAGTGTTTTGCTGTTGGATTCCAGAAAATAAAATGGGTTTATTAAAATATATTTCTAAAGGAAGTTTATGTTGTTTGTTTAGTTCAAAAATTCATTGATGGTTAATTCTTTTCTAAGTATTAATGCTGTTGATAAACAGGGTGATTTTATTACTTATTTATTGTTTAGTATCTGGTTTAATTAACATTATTTTTTTGGTTGTAAATTTTAATAAGTAAATTCTTTGGAAAAAATTTGGATTAATTTTTATTACCATATAATTCTAGTTCAACTAATTCACAAATTATATGAGCTATTGTAATGTGTCCCTCCTGAATTCTTTGAATATTAAAAGATGGGATTGTAATAGGTAAATCTACATTGCTTTTCAGCTTGCCTCCGTTTCCGCCAAGAAATCCAATAACTTTCATTCCTTTCTCTTTAGCTTTTTCAACGGCTTTAAGAACATTAACAGAGTTTCCGCTTGTAGAAATGGCAATTAAAATATCGCCGCTGTTGCCTAATCCTTCTACGTTTCTTGCAAATATGTTTTCAAAACCGATATCATTCCCGCCTGCGGTTAAATTAGAAGAATCTGTGGTTAAGGCTATAGCAGCCAATGCAGGTCGCTTTATGTCATGGTTTAATCTTATCATTAATTCGGTTGCAATATGTTGACAATCTGCAGCACTGCCTCCATTACCACACAACAGAACTTTTTTCCCGTTTCTGTAAGCATTTGTTATTAATTCGACTGCATTCATTAATTCTGCTTTACATTCTTTTTCTATTTTTAATTTTGTCTCAGCGCTTTCTTTTAGCGAGTCTGTAATAAATTTTTCTTTATTCAATTTCTCTTCTCCACCGAAATATTAATTATTGTCAAAGATAACAAAGTTTATTATTATTAACCCTAAAAAAATTATCAGCAAAAATCTTTAAGAGAATTGTGAAATAAGTATTAGTTCATCTGTGGGGATAGAAGATATTATAACTTAATGGTGCTGTGATTTTTAAGAGCTTGTGAATATTAAGAGTCTAAAACTAAATAATAATTATTGAATTAAGGATTAAATTTATGGATAAGATAACAATTTACGAAAAGCCGACATGCACTACGTGTAGGAAGGTAATTAAAATTCTTCAAGAAAATGGAGTGGATTTCGAACGTATTAATTACTACATAGAACCTTTCAAAAAAGAGCAATTAAAATTGCTGTTAAAAAAAATGAACATGACACCGAGTGAACTTCTTAGAAAAAATGATGAAGCATATAAAAAATTAAAGGCAAAAATTCTTAAGCTTTCTGAAGAAGAAATATTAGAATTAATGATAAAAAATCCAGATTTAATTCAGCGACCTATAGTAGAAAAAGGTGAAAAAGCAATACTTGCGCGCCCGCCCGAAAGTATTTCAAAGCTTTTTAATTGAGTTAATAAATGTTCTTTTTAGATATAATAAGAAAAAAATTGCATATTTAGTTTGATATTGACTAAGTTACCATTATTTATCAGCATTATTTCACATTATGAGTAAACAGACCTACTTATGGGTTCTCGCTATTCTAATAACTATAGCCTCAGCTGTTTATCAAAGAATTACAGGTCCTACTTATCCTCTCACTGGTGGAGTATTAATCGATGGGCACGAAATAAAATATAGATTAGAACGAAGTTATTCAACTTCTTCAAATTATTTAATTAAGATTAACACAGGTGAATCAGAAATAAAAGGAAATTTATTTTGGAGAAAATACAAGTCTAACTCGAAATTTAATTCTATTCAGATGAAGGGCAATAAAGTTCTAAGTGCTGAGCTGCCTCGACAAAAAAGATTAGAAAAGCTTGAGTATTACATCGAGCTTTACAAGGACAATAAAACAATTAAAATACCTAAAGATAATTTGGTAATAATTAGATTTAAGGATGATGTGCCCGCATTGATATTAATTCCACATATTATCGTTATGTTCTTAGCTATGATGTTTTCTACTCGCGCTGGTTTGGAATTCTTTAATAAAGAGCCTAAGTTGAACAGGTTTTCATTTTGGACTGTAATAACATTATTTATTGGCGGCTTTCCGCTTGGCTTTGCAATGAATGGTTTTGCTTTTGGAGAAATTTGGGGTGGCTGGCCTTTTGGAACAGATGTGACGGATAATAAAACGCAAATAGCATTTATTACATGGCTGCTTGCATTTTTTATGGTTAAAAAAAATATGCGTTCAAAATATGCAGTGCTTGCAGCTGCAATAGTAATGTTAATTGTTTATATGATACCCCATAGTTCTTAACAGAAAGAAAAGGAAGAGCAGTAAACCACTAATAAGAGCAAGGGTATTAGTTTGATTTTATTTTTTTCCTGCTCCATCGAATTTTATTTAAGTAATTTGCATAGAATCAATTTTCTCACAAAAGGAGAAACTAAATGAGCGAGCATGAAGTAACTAAAATTCCAGGGTTACCAGATAATGCGTATACAGAATTAAAACCTGGCGAAGAATATCATCCTGTAATGTCACCTCAAAATGAATATCCTGAAGTAACTCCATATTCTTTGATAACTGGTTTAATAATGGCTGTGCTTTTTTCAGCTTCTGCAGCTTATCTGGGTTTAAAAATTGGACAAGTTTTTGAAGCTGCAATTCCAATTGCAATATTAGCTGTAGGAATAACCACGATTTTAAAAAAGAAAGGTGGACTAGGGCAAAATGTAATTATCCAATCAGTTGGTGCTACATCTGGTGCAGTTGTAGCCGGCGGAATTTTTACTTTGCCTGCTTTGTATATTCTTGGTCTCGATAAGTATGTTCAGTTTTACCAAATATTTTTAGCATCGTTGTTCGGCGGTTTCCTTGGTATCCTCTTTCTGGTCCCCTTTAGAAAATACTTTGTATCAGAGATGCATGGTAAGTTTCCTTTTCCTGAAGCTACTGCTACTACTGAGGTCCTAGTTGCAGGTGAAAAAGGAGGCAAGCAAGCTATTGTTTTGATTATCAGCGGTCTAATTGGGGGAGCTTATGACTTTGTTGTGGCTACTTTCGGATGGTGGAGCGAAGTGTTTACTACTCGTGTTGTAGAAGTAGGACAAAATCTTGCAGACAAATTAAAACTAGTTTTTAAGATAAATATAAGCTCTGCAATTCTTGGTCTTGGTTATATCGTAGGTTTACGTTACAGTGCAATTATTGTTGCTGGCTCTTTTCTTTCGTGGTATGTTATAATTCCTGTGTTTGCATATTTAGGCAACTACATTGTAGCCCCCATAGGTCCAAATGCTAAACTGCTGATTAAAGACATGTCGGCAGAACAAATTTTTTCAAATTATGTCCGGCATATTGGTATTGGTGGAATTGCCATGGCCGGATTAATTGGAATTATTAGATCGAGTAACATTATAAAGAAATCTTTTACTTTGGGGTTTAAGGAATTATTTGGTGCTAAATCGACTAATGATGAACTTAGAACCCAGCGTGACTTACCAATGAAAATTATATTTGTTGGAATATTTCTAACTGCCGTATTGATATTGGTTTTTTTCATGTTTGGTGTTGTACACAATCTTGGTTTAGCCTTAATTGGACTTTTAATTGTATTAATAATTTCTTTTTTGTTTACAACAGTAGCAGCAACTGCCATAGCAATTGTTGGTACAAACCCGGTTTCTGGAATGACATTAATGACGTTAATTTTATCCTCTGTAGTCTTAGTTTCTGTCGGGTTATCTGGAACTGCAGGTATGGTATCAGCTTTGATAATTGGAGGTGTAGTTTGTACGGCACTTTCTCAAGCCGGTTCATTTATAACTGATTTAAAGATTGGTTATTGGCTTGGTTCATCGCCTCATAAACAAGAAAGATGGAAATTTTTAGGAACAATTTTTTCCGCTGCCACTGTAGCATGGATTATAATGGTGTTGAACGATACTTATGGCTTTACAGGTGAAGGTGCATTAGTTGCACCGCAGGCAAATGCTATGGCAGCTGTAATCCAACCTTTAATGTCTAATCAAGCTGCGCCTTGGATGTTATACTTAGCAGGCGCTTTTATGGCATTAATATTAACAATAGTTAAAGTGCCGGCCTTAGCCTTTGCGCTGGGCATGTACTTGCCTTTGGAACTGAATACCCCTCTGCTTATAGGTGGACTAATTGCACATTTTGTTTCTACAAGAAGTAAAGATGAATCGCTTAATAAAACAAGGAAGGAGCGTGGCACCCTCATTGCCTCGGGTTTTATAGCCGGCGGTGCTCTAATGGGTGTTATTAGTGCTATTCTGCGCTATGCAGGATATAATTGGGTGAATACTGAATGGCAAGAATCTCATTCTGCTGAACTTATTGCTATTATTATGTTTATGCTGTTATCACTTTATATGATTTGGGATTCTATGAGAGCTAAAAAGGAAGAATAAATTAATGCTTAACTGCATAAGCAAAGACATATTTTCACAGAAATTTATTACTTGCAAGAATTTATTCATAAAAAAATAAATTTCTGCTGGCTGTTTAATTCAATTTTAATCGGCGGAGTGCTAACCCTATGGCTGTCTCAATTGAATATCTTTCATCAAGGTACTCTAGCACAAAACTAATAAACACTTTTCTAACTTTTTTAGGGATGAGCACTCCATAAAATGAAGCCGCTATTTCTAATAAAGTGTTCATTTTTGATAAGTATTTTTTCTCATTTTATTATCGAAAATGATTATAATATGTTTAACCCAAAAGAAAATCTTTTATGAATATTAAAGAAGTTAGAAATCAATTTCCTCATATTGCAAAAGGTAAAATTTATTTTAACCACGCTGCAATAGGACCATTATCAACACCGGTGGTAAATAAACTTAATGAATATATTTACCAGCGAAGTGAAGGTTCAATTGATATATATGAGTTATTTTTAAATGCTCAAAAAAACTCAAAAGAAAAATTAGCAAAAATATTGAATGTTGGACCAGAAAGAATTTCTTTTGTTCAAAATGTTTCTTCAGCAATCAGCATCATTGCTCAAGGACTGAAATGGAAAGTTGGTGACCGTATAATTTTAAATGATATGGAATTTCCATCTAATGTTTATCCTTTCTTGAATCTTAAAAGTGAAGGTGTAGAAATTGATTTTGTGAAATCTTCCAATGGCGCTGTACAATTTGACGAAATAGAAAAAGCTGTAACTCGAAAAACAAAATTGATTTCCATCAGTTTAGTTCAGTTCGTTTCGGGATTTAGAGCAGACGTAGAAAAAATAGGAGAACTTTGTAAGCTAAAGGGAATTATTTTTTGCATCGATGGAATTCAAGGGATTGGTGTTGTTGATACCGACATGCAAAGATACCAAGCAGATTTTATTGCCGGTGGTTCACAAAAATGGTTAATGGGCTTACAAGGCACATCATTCTTTTATATTTCAAAAGATTTACAGGATAAAGTTGAACCGAAAGTAGTTGGATGGACATCAGTAGTTAATGCTTGGAACCTTCTTAATTATGATTTAACTTTGCGGGAGAATGCTGACCGCTTTCAAAGCGGAACTATGAGCGCTATCGGTGTCTGTGCACTAAATGAAAGTCTAAATCTTTTTACTAAAATTGGAATGAAAAACATTGAGGAACAAATTTTATCTAATACCGAATACTTCAATAACAAACTGTTGTCTATTGGTGTTCGGCCAATTTTAGCAGATGCAAAAAGAGAAAACCTATCAGGGATAGTTTCATTCAGACACAAAAAATCTGAACAGATTTTTACCGAATTGGGAAAAAGAAACATAATTTGTTCTTTAAGGGAAGGGGTAATTAGGTTCTCGCCTCATTTTTATAACACTAAAGAAGAAATTGATTTTGTAATAGATGAATTGAAACTAATCATAAGTAAACTTTAACCTCAAAAATTTATTCCTAACCATATATACGCTAATAAGTTATTCTAAATTTGCATTTAACAGTGATGATTAATTGCCTGCAATAATTGTGAAGTTTCGTTTTTATGATGAAATGATGAAGGGAATGCAAAAACCGCATTCCCTTTAGTTTAGTACCATTTTTGTTATGATTTTCTAACAAGTCGCAGTGTTTATAAATTTATTCCAGCGCCAAGATAAAAAGTTCTTCCTAATGTTCCGTAATAAAGTACTTCCTCATAATTAGCATTAAAGAGGTTTTGTATTCTTCCATAGAATTCTAGGTTATCTGATATTTTTATTGAGCTTAGTAAATTTACTATTGTGTAAGAACTTAACTTAGTCCTTTGTGCTGGGTAAGTAGTAAAATCTTTATCATAGCGTTCGCCCACGTATTTTACTTGAAGTTGCAAATTAACATCAGTATTAAAATCATAACCGACTAAAAGAAATGCTTGGTTTTTAGGTCGACGCAGCAACGGCAAGTTATAATCTGTGCTTTTTACGTACTCGTCTTTCGTATTTGTTAAGGTGTAATTTATAGAAAAATTGAAGCGATTAATTCTATATCCCGTTAAATTAAATTCTATACCTTTCATTGAGGCTTTTGCTACGTTTATTGCCTTAAAATTTTCATCGAAACTGAACATATCCGTTAGCATTAAGCTGTAGTAGTTTAACTCAAAAGATAGTTTACCACCCAATAAAAATTGTTCTACTCCAAAATCGTAACCTTTACTTTTTTCTGGCTTTAGAGAAGGATTGCCATAAGCGGGGTCAAACAAGTAAAATAATGATGGTGCTTTGAAACCAGTTCCGTAAGTTGCTTTGAACTTAGTTTTAATTTTGTCAAAATAAAATGCTTGGGTAATTCGGTAGGTAAGTTCACCACCAAACTTTTGATGGTTGTCGTATCGTAATCCAACAGATGTAAATAATTTATTAAATACATTAATTTGATCTTGAGCATACAAACTATTTGTATAAACACTTTGTTCTGGAAAAATACTTTGATATGGACCAAAGATGCTAGTTGATGAATAATTTGACGAAGCTTTTTCCGTTTTATGTTCAATACCAACAGTGATGAGGTTATTGCTTAAGAAATAAAAATTATTTTGCCAGTCGATACTATATCGTACTCCATTAGCATAGTTATTACTTGATGTATTTGGTCTAATTTCATCTGGTAAATCCACTGCTTTAGAAATTCTTTTCATTATAGAAGCAGTTAAAGATTGCTTCCATTTTTTATTGAAGAGTTCGAGTTTGCTAATTGATGAGAAGAGTTGTTCTTCTACTTTATAACTAAAATTAGGGTCGTCACCCAACTTTTCGTTTTGGTCTAAATCATTATTTGATTTTGTGTATTTATATAAAAAAGAACTATTAAAATTATTGTTTGGGTGTATCATAATTTTTCCGGTAAAAGAATTATTTGAATAGCCATCTTTTTCCGTATTGCCATATTTAGAATCAGCAGCAGATATTCCATCAGTTTTATTTCTTGAAAAGGATAAGAAGTAATTTAGTTTATTGTAGTTTCCGTAAGCAGAGACATTACCTCTGTAATAATTATTTGATCCACCTTCACCGTAAAAAGAAAAATTTTTATTTGGTGAACCAAACTTTGTAATAATATTAATTACACCTGCTATTGCCTCAGAACCATAGAGGGTACTTTGGGGGCCTCGGACAATTTCAATTTTATCTATGTCGTTAACATTTAGATATGAGAAGTCAAATGCATTATCTGGTGAAGACGGGTTGTTCATTTCGGTTCCATCAATTAACACCAAGGTATGATTCGGACTGGCGCCTCTAATGAACACACTTGCTAATTTGCCAGGTCCACCTTGTTCAACTACTGTTACACCCGGCAATTCCCGTAAAGCATCTACGACTGTATTTATTTGCCTTTCTTTTAAATCTTTCTGTGTAAGCACAGAAACAGAACTTGCCAAAGTGTAATAAGGTGTTTCAGTGCGGTTAGCAGTTACAATTATTTCTGAAAGTGTTGTTTTTAGTGTGTCGGATTGTGGGAAGGAAGTTGCTGAAAAAAGCAAAAGAAACAAGCAGATATAAATCTTTTTCATAGAAGTTACTCCTTTTTATTTTCCTGTTATTAACAGGTGTGACATTAAAAACTGTCACAATGGTTAAAAGATGTAACTTCGTGGGTAGGTATAATTTGTTTCAAGTAAATTTGTACATTAAGCTTGAAACAAACTGTGGTATGAATAATTTTATTAATCAAAACCTCACCCGCGAAGGTTTGTTAGTTAATTAAATATCATACGGCAGGTCTCCTGGCTTAAGACATCGTTTAACGCCTTCCCGGGGAAATTCAGAATGCAAAATTTAATCTTGCACTATGAATTTAATTTTAATTTCCCAGTGGCATAAAGTTAAACGACTTTATCTGTCTTTTACAGTTGCGGGGCAGCACCGGAATACCCACTTTTTGCATGGTTCACCGGTTTCCCTATTAAGTCGATTACGACACCGTATAACAATTTTTTTAAGAACAAAAGTAAAATACGAATTAAAGTATATTCAGGCAATTAGATGAAAAATAATAACGGATAATTCATAAATATTTTTGAAATTAAAAACTATTCGCTGTATTTTTAACACAAACAATTAATCATCGTTATTTCTGTGGTAGTAGTTTTGAACTTATCAGTCACATCATTAATCTTTTCAAAACATTCTTCTTTGTTCAGTAATTACATTATAATATCTAATTCGGGAGGAATTTAATGGGCTGGTTTTTAGAAAGTTTAAATTCATCTATCGGTAAAAAAATTGTTATGGCTGTCACTGGTATTTGTTTGATTTTGTTCCTAATTGTTCATCTAATTAATAATCTAACACTTTACGGGGGTCCCGATTTGTTTGACACTGTAGTAAAAAACCTAGATTCAATTAAACCCTTAGTGAGAGTGATAGAAGTTATTTTAGCACTTGTATTTTTGCTCCACATAATATACGGTACATATTTGTGGTATAAAAACAAAAAGGCTCGCCCGGTTAAATACAAAATTAATGCTTCTTCTAAAAATAGCGATATCTATTCACGTACCACCTTTGTTACAGGAAGTATAATTTTTATTTTTCTTGTAATTCATCTAAGAACATTTTGGTATGCATTTAACTTTGGCAACCCAATGACAGACTTACATCATTACTACCAGTTTACAGTGGAGACTTTTCAGAATCCCATTTATTCTCTTTTTTACATTTTTGCTATGATTTTACTTGGGTTTCACTTGAACCACGGATTTCAAAGTGCATTTCAAACATTTGGATGGAACAACAAGAAGTATTTTCCAATTATACAAAAACTTGGAACAATTTATGCTTTAGTAACAGCAGTTGGTTTTGCTTCTATTCCGGTATACTTTTTATTTTTTTACGGAGGTAACTAATGGTAAAGCTAGATTCGAAAATTCCTGGTGGACCAATTCAAGATAAGTGGACAAGTCATAAGTTTAATATGAAACTTGTTAGCCCAGCTAACAAAAGAAAATATGACATAATAGTAGTGGGTACAGGCTTAGCTGGTGCATCAGCAGCAGCAACTTTAGGGGAATTGGGTTATAATGTTACAGCAATAACTTTTCATGATAGCCCTAGAAGAGCCCATAGTATTGCAGCTCAAGGTGGTATTAATGCAGCAAAGAATTATCAAAACGATGGCGATTCTGTATATCGTTTATTTTATGATACAATAAAAGGCGGCGATTTTCGTTCTCGTGAAGCAAATGTTTACAGACTTGCAGAGGTAAGCAATAATATAATTGACCAATGTGTTGCACAGGGCGTTCCTTTTGCAAGAGAATACGGTGGGTATTTAGATAATCGTTCTTTTGGCGGCGCTCAAGTTTCAAGAACTTTTTACGCAAGGGGACAAACTGGTCAACAGCTTTTATTAGGCGCTTACAGTGCTTTAATGAGACAGGTGAATAAAGGGACTGTGAAATTATTTACTCGTAGAGAAATGCTGGATTTAGTTGTAATAGACGGAGCTGCTCGCGGCGTTGTTTGTAGAAATTTAGTAACTGGAGAAATTGAAAGATATTCTGGACACGCAGTTTTATTAGCAACTGGGGGTTATTCTAATGTATTTTTCTTATCAACTAATGCAATGAACTCTAATGCTACTGCAATATGGCGCGCTCATAAAAAGGGTGCTTTATTTGCAAATCCATGCTTTACTCAAATTCACCCTACTTGTTTGCCCGTTCATGGTGAGGGGCAATCTAAATTGACTTTAATGAGCGAAAGCTTACGAAATGATGGAAGAATATGGGTTTCAAAAATTCCAGGAGATAAAAGGAAACCAAATGATATACCTGAAGAAGAAAGGGATTACTATCTTGAAAGAAAATATCCTTCATACGGAAATTTGTCTCCACGAGATATTTCATCAAGAAGTGCTAAGGAAGTAGTTGATGAAGGAAGAGGTGCACAAGGTCAAGAAGCTGTTTATCTTGATTTTAGAGATGCTATTAAAAGACTTGGGAGGAAAGTTATCGAAGAAAAATATGGCAATCTTTTTGAAATTTATCAGACGATTACTGGTGAAAATCCTTATGAGGTCCCTATGAAAATCTACCCGGCACCTCATTATACTATGGGCGGATTGTGGGTAGATTATAATTTAATGAGTACAATTCCCGGCTTATTTGTTTTAGGTGAAGCTAATTTTTCAGACCATGGGGCTAATAGACTTGGAGCTAGCGCATTAATGCAGGGTCTTGCTGATGGATATTTTGTTATACCATATACATTGGGTGATTATCTGGCGACTTATAAACCAGCTAAAATTTCTATTGACCACCAAGAATTTGTTAAAGCTGAAAATCAAATAAATGATTTTGTGAAAAAACTCCTTTCAATTAAAGGTAAGCACACAGTAGATGAAATTCATAAACGATTAGGCAGATTAATGTGGAACAAAGTTGGTATGTCTAGAAATGAAAAAGGATTGAAAGAAGCCATTAGCGAAATTAGAGATTTAAGAGAAGAATTTTGGACAAGTGTAAATGTCGTTGGTTCTGATAAAGACATAAACCAATGCTTGGAAAGAGCAGGCAGAGTGGCCGATTATCTTGAATTGGGCGAATTAATGGCATTAGATGCTCTTAACAGAAATGAATCTTGTGGTGCACATTTTAGAGAAGAGTATCAAACAGATGAGGGTGAAGCCCTCAGAAATGACGATGAGTACGCTTATGTTGCTGCTTGGGAGTTTGAACAAATTGGTAAATGGAACCTTCATAAAGAGGAACTAAAATTTGAAACTGTTAAATTAGCCACAAGAAGTTATAAGTAGAAAATAAAGTCGAGAATTAAGTAAAGAACTTAGAGTTAATTTTAAATACAAAAGTTTTGTAATAATAGGTGATAATATGAACGAACAAAAATTGAACTTAACTCTTAAAATTTGGCGACAGGCAGGTCCAACCGCTGTAGGTCAATTCAAAGAATATAAAATTTCTGTTTCACCTGATTCTTCTTTTTTAGAAATGCTGGATGAATTAAACAATCAACTTGAAAAAAATAATCAAGATCCTATCGCGTTTGAGAGTGATTGCAGAGAAGGAATTTGCGGTACATGCGGCCTTGTTATTAATGGTCAGCCTCATGGACCATTGCCTAAAATTGCTACCTGTCAACTTCACATGAGGCATTTTAAAGATGGGGATACAATCTGGGTAGAACCGTTTAGAGCAAAAGCTTTTCCTGTATTAAAAGATTTAATAGTAGACCGTTCTGCTTTCGATAAAATTATTGCTGCAGGCGGTTATATTTCTGTTAATACCGGTAGTGTGCCAGATGCAAATGCAATACCAATACCCAAAGACTTAGCTTCAGAAGCTTTTGATTCTGCGGCTTGCATTGGCTGCGGAGCTTGCGTTGCTGCTTGTAAAAACGCATCTGCAATGTTGTTCGTTAGTGCTAAGGTTTCTCATCTTGCACTGCTTCCTCAGGGCCACCCAGAGAGACAAAAAAGAGTTGAAGCAATGGTTAAAGTTATGGATGAAGCCGGCTTTGGAAGCTGTTCAAATACTTACGCATGCGAAGCTGAATGCCCTAAAGGTATTTCAGTTAGAAATATTGCAAGACTTAACAGGGAATTTGTTAAAGCTGCTATTGCTTCTGATCTTGTTGAGGGATAATCTTTGGTAAATTGATTTTATCGTTGATTATTTGCTCTGTGAATTAGCTGATAAAATCACTGTATCTTATCAAAGTTCATAATTGAACTCATTATTTTTTGAAATGATTATCATTACTACAACTCATTTACTGTCGTTGCAACCCCGTCAACGACGGGAGAATCAATCTCAGCAATAAATTGTTTAGTTATTCATATCTGCATTAGAGATTACCTCGTCCCGATAAAAAACATAGGGACTCGTAATAACAATAGAAAGACAGCCGATAAAAATGAATGATTAACTTTTCACGAAGTGAAGGATTCCCATTTTCCTAACTTGCCAGCAGGCTGGGTGGAAAATTTGGGTTTAAGTTTAATCGAGATTTTTTTATGCCAATTTGCTATAATTGATTATTGATTAAGTTATTTTGAAGCAAAAATAATGTTTGAGAGAGAAATTAAATTTATCTACGACTTTAATCTAAACAAAATCAGTAAGCTCGGTCCTTATTTTACCTTTGAGCAACTAAGAACTACGAACTTACATCCAGCTTTTTTGCAATACATATCAGCTGAAATTGATTATCTAATTTTTGAGGATAGACAAAAGTTATTAAAAGATTCTGTATTTGATTATTCGGGTGAAAAAATTGGTTACTATTTTGAAGCGATTAATTCAGAAATAAAAAAAACAAAACGCTTTTCACTTGATTATATATCAAAGCTGATTTTACATGCCTCATCATTTACGGTTAATTATTTAGTTCGCCCTATTTGGACATTAAACAAATTTATTTTTGATGAAAGTAGTCATAAAACTACAATTGAAATAAGACAAATTCTTAATTATGTCTACTATTATAAGTATCTTCCTAAAATTATTAATTCCTATTTCAATTCAAAAAAAATAATATCGATAGATGCCAAAGAATTTTCTGATTTATTAAATCGAATTGAAAAGTTGAGCATTGAATCATATCTGAACAATATTTTGGAATCAACTCTGAAAGCTATGTCAGAATTTTTTAATATTGGTGAAATTCAGAAAACCAAAATCCCATTGGTGGCAGTTAGATCGTTTCTTCTTGAAAAAAAATTGGATAATTACGTAGAAAAACTGGATAAGTTTCTGCCTGGAGATGAAAACACTAAGTATGATATTGGTGATTTTAAGAGAGTCTTTAGCAAAGTACTCGTTGAAAAAGAAATGGAACTTAAAGAGCCCGAAAAATTAGTCGAGGAGAAAGAAGAAATTATTGTTGGTCAAGAAGAAAAAGTTGAGACTGAACAGAGAGATGAAGAAATAAAAGAGGGGGTAGAAAGCAAATCCAAAAAACTGAAGATTAAGATCAGCGATGAAATTAAAATTGAGCAGATTGATACAGAAGAAGATAAAAGTCAACCAGTAATTGAAGATGATATGACAGAGGAGGAAGAAACAGAGAATTTGGAAGAGATTATTAAAGCTTCTAAAGGAGATAATGCTTTAATAGATACATCCTCCTCCTTAAATGGAGAAACTAATAATGTAGAAGAACATACTGAACTCGCCGAAGAAAAAGAAACAATAGATAAAGAAGAGGCTTTGGATGAAGTTAAAGAGTACAATTACGATAATAACATTTTAGAAAATACTCAGACAAATGAACAATCTGAAATTCCGGCAGACGAAAGTCATGTAGAAATAAAAAAGGATGATAGTATGTTGATAGGACAAGAAAATCAAATTGAAGAAAAAGAAGAATTAAGCGAGAAAAATGAGAGTGATGGTTCTACTGAAGGAAAGAGAGAAAATATTGATATTACAGAAATATTAGAGCATAAAGACATGACTAAAGTTATCAAAGTAATTTTTGACTATGATATTGAAGAGTTTGCCAATGCAGTAGAAAATATAATGCAGTGCAAAAATTTTGATGAAGCTAACACAATGTTAGAGCAAATATTAAAAGAGAATCAAATTAATGCCAATTCGAAAGAGGCAGAAATATTTAAATCAGTCATTTCAGAATTTTTCCAGCGCAAGTAATTATCAATGTTTTTAGATTATGCAAAAATTTATGTAAAGGCTGGCAACGGAGGTAAGGGTGCAGTAGCTTTTAGAAGAGAAAAATATGTACCGAAAGGCGGACCAGCAGGCGGTAACGGCGGTAAAGGCGGTGATGTGATTTTTGTAGCAGACAGGAATTTAAATACCTTGCTGGATTTTAAATATAAACGGAAGTACGTTGCAGAAAATGGCGAGAACGGAGGTTCATCGTTAAAAGATGGAAGAAACGGTAGTGATATTATTGTTAAAGTTCCTGTTGGTACAATTATTAAAGATGCTTTGAGCAATAAAATAATTGCTGATTTACAAGTTGACGGAATGAAATTTATTGTTGCCAAAGGCGGTAAAGGTGGAAAGGGAAATGCAAATTTTGCAACACCAACTAATCAAACCCCAAGATTTGCAGAGCCAGGCAAACCCGGCGAAGAAAAAGAGATTATACTTGAACTTAAGCTAATTGCCGATGTGGGTTTAGTTGGATTTCCTAATGCAGGTAAATCAACTTTCATTTCGAAAATTTCTGCAGCTAAACCTAAAATTGCAGATTATCCTTTTACTACACTAGAGCCTAATCTCGGCATAGTCCCTTACAAAGATTTTCAAAGTTTTACTGTGGCTGATATTCCTGGTATCATTGAAGGTGCACATGAGGGTAAAGGTTTAGGGCTGAAATTTCTTAGACATATTGAAAGAACAAAAATTCTTCTGTTGATGATTGATGTCTCATCCAAGAATTATTCTAAAGATTATAAAATTTTATTGAACGAATTAGAACAATATTCTAAAGTATTAGCTAAAAAAACCAAAGTATTAGCAATTACAAAAATAGATTTATTAAATGAAGATGAATTAAAGCAAAAATTTAGAGCTAAAGTAGATGGTTATAATGGAAAATTATTTTTCATTTCTTCTGTGACTGGCTTCGGTATTGAAAAGTTACTAAATCATTTATGGCTTATATTGAACGAACAATACAATTAAATTTTTCATTTTGCACAGCTTGAAGTTACAATTAGACGGGTGTATATTTACACTCCAATTTATAAAAAAATGGCGAGGTAGCTCAGCTGGTTAGAGCAGTGGAATCATAATCCACGTGTCGGGGGTTCGAATCCCTCCCTCGCTACAGTATAGCATAGGAGTTAAAAATGTATTCATTTTTGATATTTGTATCAATTATAGTTTCATTGCTTTTAATTGTTGCTGTTTTAATGCAGGCAAGTAAAGGAGAGGGACTTGCAGGCACGTTTGGCGGTGCAGGTAATTTTGGTACAATGTTCGGCACTAGAAGAACAGCAGATTTTTTAAGTAAAGCTACCTGGTGGTTAGGCGGTGCATTGTTGGTGCTGGCTTTACTTATTAATCTTTTGTTTTTACCAAGAATTGAAGGCAATTCTAATCGTGAAAGTGTAATTCAAAGCTCAAGTCAACAGGCAGTTCCAACTTCTCCAGTATTGCCGCAACAGTCGCTTCCTTCTCAGCAGAATAATAACTCAAAATAAAGAACAAAAGGAGGTCACAAGCTGCCACAAAAAACTGGTAGAATATCAATTCTGTATTTTGAAAAATTTATTATAGATTTGATGTTTTTTTGGTAAAAAGCATTTTTATAAAAATAATAACAATTAAAAAATCAATCTAAGAATGCAGAAATTTATTCACCTTTCTTTATTGTTATAATGATGAAAAAGCCTGTCAAACCTGTAAAAGCCTATAAAAATCTTGAATTCCTAAATTCCGCTGAAGCTAGAACTATCAGAATATTATCGGAGTTTTATGAGCCGCAAACACGATTTAGAAAAAACCATATAGTTGATACAATTGTTTTTTTTGGCTCGGCGAGGCTTGTTTCTAAAAAAGATGCCTTAGCCAATCTTCGACATGTAAAAAAACTATTTAAAATAAAAAAGGCAACAAAACAAAAACTTGTTCATGCAGAAAAATTACTTGAAATGTCGAACTATTATGAAGACGCCGTTGAGCTGTCACGCAGACTTACTGAGTGGTCGATGAATTTGCCAACCGAAAAAAAGAGATTTATTATTTGTAGTGGCGGTGGCCCTGGAATTATGGAAGCTGCAAATAAAGGTGCATTTCTTGCTAAAGGTGATTCAATTGGATTGAATATAAGTATTCCTTATGAACAGTTTGTTAATCCCTATGTTAAACCTCAGTTAGCTTTTGAATTTCATTATTTTTTTATGAGAAAGTTTTGGTTTGTTTATTTAGCAAAGGCGCTTATTGTTTTTCCGGGCGGATTTGGAACTTTAGATGAATTTATGGAGGTTTTAACGCTTGTACAAACGAAAAAAATTAAAAAGGAAATGAAAGTGATAGTTTATGATGAAAAATACTGGCGTGAAATAATTAATTTTGATGCATTAGTTAAACATGGTACTATCAGCAAAAAAGATTTACGACTATTTGACTTTTGTAATTCAGTAGATGAAGCGTTTGAAAAGATAACCACACATTTTAAAAAATACTATCTTAATTAAATTGGAATAAAAAACCCCTTTTGAGAAAGGGGCAAAAAAGTTTTTACTTTTCTTTTTGTTGTAAGGCTAATTCACGAGATGCTCTTCTTTTTGCTTTAATTAAATCCATTCTTTTTTCTATTGAAGGTTTTACATAAAACGTTCTTTTCTTGTATTCTTTTAATATACCAGAACGTTCATATTTTTTCTTAAAGCGTTTTAGAGCTTTGTCAATGTTTTCGCCTTCTTGGATAGTAATGCCAATCAACTATATCACCTGCCTTTTTGTTTTTGGTGCGTAAAACTATAAATATATGTCGAAATTTTCAAATTTTTGTACGCTTTTAATCTTCTGATTTTGGTGTTATTACGAGCACGGGACATTTTGCATATCGAATAACTTTTTCTGCAACGCTGCCTAATAGAGTATGTAGTATGCCGGTCCTGCCATGTGTAGCAATAACAATTAAATCAGCATTTATTTCGTTGGAGTAATTCACTATTTCCTCATAATCAACACCTTTTCTTAAAATCTCTTTAATTTGAACAGAAGAGTCTTCTCGGAGAATTGAAACGGTCTTGTGCAATTGTTTTTTTGCATTTTTTTCCATTGACTTCATTATTTCATCTTCGGAAACATCCAAAGAGCGCACTGCAAGGAAAGGTGGAGTTTTTTCTAATATATGTATTAAGTGAATTACAGCATCATTTTTCTCTGCTAAATCACGTGCAAATTCAAATGCAGAGTATGATAATTTGCTGAAATCTGTTGGCACGATAATATTTTTTATATTAAACATAAGCTCACCTGTTTATGCTTTTTTAAATATGTGCTGTTCTATTATTTTATTAAATGTAATTTAGTTTTTATCTAACAATTATTCCATTAATTGGTGGAAGCTGGACTTGGTTTGTATCATACAAAAATCCATTTATTACAACATATCTGATTTCTTTATTATTATAGATAACTAAATTTGCTGGCTGGTCTTTTTTGATTAGAGGTAAAAAGTTTTTATTAATTAGAAAATTTATTGGTAGATTCGTATAGTCTTCGTTTACAAATAACTTGCTCGTCTTAATATA
Source organism: Melioribacteraceae bacterium 4301-Me (assembly GCA_041538185.1). Lineage (NCBI taxonomy): Bacteria > Pseudomonadati > Ignavibacteriota > Ignavibacteria > Ignavibacteriales > Melioribacteraceae > Pyranulibacter > Pyranulibacter aquaticus. The sequence continues at coordinate 116,541 of JBGORM010000008.1, forward strand.
AGTAAAGCCATTTTTAATTAACCTAAGAATAAATTCTTTTTTAAGTTTAGTTTTACTGTTAATTATTCTGTTGTAGACTTTACCCGGTTCTATTTTGCTGTTTGTTAAATCAATCTCTTCGTGGCCGTAATAAAAGGATAAATCTCCAATATCTTTAATAATTCCGTTATAATAGAAAGATTTGTTTTTGGCGTCAAATGATTCTTGCAAATTAATTGCTATATCGATATTGTAATTTTTACCTTTATAAGTAAATCTTAGATTTCTAAGCAATAAATCGAAATAAGATTCTTTGTTTTCTGGAATGGTAAAGTATAGTTCATGGTCCACTGTTAAATATTCATTTTCACTTATTATTTCAAAAGCGCAAAGTAAAGTAACAAAGTTTAGTTTTCTAATTAGGGATTTACTTCTATCATTTATCCAAGAACCAGATTCAATTAGTATTGTACTTAACCCGGATTTAGTTAAATTATCTCCAAAGGAACGAGGTTCAAAATCGTCTTTGTAGCGGGCAATATGACCTGGTATGTGTTTACTTAACATTTCATACAGTTTTACAATTATTTGCATTGCGTTTTTTCGTTGAAGAGAAATGCTGCTGTTATAATCTGGCGGTGGTGCTAAAAAGGAAAGTGCTGCTGTTTTGTTTGAATTGCCAACAGCATAGTAGTTGTTTTGGTCATGCAAGTTAAAAGCAAAAGAAGGTTTAATTTTCTCTATGGTTTCCTTGAGTATACTTGATTCATTTGATTGTAAAGATAAATAATCCCTATTCAAATCTATTTGGAGCGAATTTTCTCTTTGGAAAACTTCAGCACCATCGGGATTTAGCATTGGAATGAAATATAATTTTAATTTACTCAAAATAAGTTTGCGGAAGTCATCGTATTCATCATTAGAAGTAAGAAAATTAAGTATATCGAAAATGGATTTTGTAGCTGTTGGCTCATCACCGTGCATTTGTGACCACGCAATAACATTTGTGGAGCCTTTTCCAATTTCAATTAAATAAACTTCTCTTCTATCTATTGATTTCCCTAAGGATTTAATTTTTACTTCAGGATTACTTGAAAAAGTCTTAATAGCTTTCTTTAATTGCTGGTGGGTAACGATACGATTTGAAAATTGTTTCCATTTATAATTTTCATATTCGTTGAACAAAAACTGCCACAGATAATTTTTATTCACCTAAATACCTTGTTAAATGGTTTATTTGGTAAATTTTTTCTCTAACTTGATTTTTTATAATAACCTAATCAGTTAAAAGCAATTTGTGTTATTTATGTGAGCTTAATACATCAATCCAATATTCAGTGAAATATAAACTCCTCCCAACTCTTTTCTGAAACGGTTTTCAAGATTTTCAACGCCGCCGTCGAACAGACGAATGTAGTAATAACGCAGGTTCAGCCCTACTAAGTTAGATTTATCGGTGCCAATATTCGCACCAAATCCAATATATCCACCCGCAGCAATTTTACTCTTTGCATCGCCAAAAGCAGCAAAATAATCTTTGTCGTACGGTGTAGTTAAAACTAATGTAGGTCCAATTCCGGCGCAAACATAGGGTCGGAGATTATCAGTTAATGATTCCATAAATAACCTATACTGAGCTCCAAAGTTTAGCGGAATAACAAATACCCTGTTTTTTTTGCCAAATACATAAGTATTACCAAAGTAGTCAATATATTCCACCTCTCTTTCGTCTTTTGATTCCGAAAATGAAATATCAACAAATCCTGTTACAGTTTGACTTAAAGACTTTCGGTAAAAAGTCCCCAAGCCAAATCCACCTTCGCCAAACATTAAATCAATTCCCCATGCATTAGGCGGAAAAACTTCAGGTGGTTTTTCTGGGGCTAACTTGCCTATCTTTTGTGCATTGAGGATTATTGCAGGAGCTATAAAAAGTGTCATTATTAATATTTTTTTCATTTTTTTTCTTTTTCTTTATGTTGTTGACTTAAAAATATATATTATTAATAAAAAATCAAGCAACAAATTTTTAACTGACTTACTAACTTTTTGGGGAACATATATGCCAATCAATCTTGAATTAAAAATTCCTCTTTTATCTTTTAATGAAGTTGAAAAACTACTTAGTAAGTATAGAATAAAAAAGGAAAAGATTATCAAACAAAAAGATATTTACTATAAGAATAAGAAAGCACTTCTAAAAATGCGAATTGAAGACGGCAAGTACTATCTTATTAAATATAATAGAGATGAAAAGAAAACTAGATGGAGCAATTATCAAATTATTGAACTTACTGGTGAGAGAATTGAAAAATATTTTTCAGAAGTCTTAGAACCTATTGTAACAGTAGAAAAAGTTAGGAGACTTTATTTATATAATAATACTAGAATTCATCTCGATGATGTAAAAAAACTCGGCAAATTTCTTGAGCTTGAAACAGTAGTATCAAGAAATAAGAACTTTGCTCTTAATGAGTTTAATAAAATTGTAAGCATGCTTAACTTAAATGTTTCATCACAAATACGAGCTTCATATAAGGACTTACTGTTGAATAAAAATTTGCGCAGGTAATTATGTTTTTAATTAAACGGAAATCAGCATCTACGAAGTTGACGGAAAATGAAGTCAATTTTGCCGAAGTAATAAATGGAAAAATAAACAGCGGAAAAATTGAAGAGCTGCTTCTTATTTATCCTACTAATAGAAAAGTAAGATTTGTTAAAAAGGAAATAATTTCATCTTCGCCAAACAAATCAACAAAGAAAATAAATATAGAAACACTTACAACATTTACTAGCAAGTTATTAGGTGTTTCTCATCAATTTGTTTTATTAAGCGAGGCAGCTTCTGCAGTGTTTTTAAAGCAAGCAGTTAATAAAGTTACTTTACGCTATTTTTCTAATTACAAAGATGAAATACCAAATGGCACATTAAACAGAATAAAAGATGTAATTTCTGAATACAAACGAAATGGAATTTTACCACAAGATTTAAGAAACGAAGCAGCGAAACTCCAAAGAACTGAAGCTGCTAAAGCATTGGACATGGCAGATATTTATGAAGTTTACAAACAAAAATGCTGGCAGATAAATGCTTATGAGGTTGGTGACATTTATGAGAAATTAAACGGCTTGGATACAGAAGAAAAAGTGAAAAATTTTAGGAAGCTTTATCCCGATGTAAATCTAATTCTGGTTGAAGGTTTTGATGAACTAACAGAGCCCGAAATAAAAATTATTAATTTTATCTCTGCTCTCCCAGACTTAACATTAGTCTTAAATTTCAATTATGACAAGAATAATCCCTCTGTTTTTTCACATTTGGATAAAACCTATCGTACGCTAAAACGATATGGCTTTGGTGAAATTAAAACTAATATCAACCCAGTTAATGAAGAAAAAAATAGTAATCATAAACCAACAAACCATCGTGTTGAATTTTATAAACACATAACCAAAAGTTTATTTAAAGCGAGGAAAAATGAAAAGAAAAGATTTGAAGGGATTGAAATAGTTGAGTATGAGGCTAACGATAGAGTGGATGAAGTAAAAATAATAGCAAAAAAAACAAAAGAATTAATTGCCATAAATGGTATTGAGCCGCATAAAATTTGTGTCGTTTTTAATTTAATTCAAAATTACTCGACTATAATTAGGGATGTTTTTGATAATTACGGTATACCATTTAATTTAACTGACCGAATTACCCTCAGCACATCTCAACCAATAGTGACAATTATAAATTTTCTTGAGATAATTGAAAATGACTTTTATTATAAGAACATTTTACGTGCACTTAGCACGGGCTATCTTAATTTAGCGGATGTCAATATTTCAAATTTATTAGATGCAGCAATTGAGCTCAAAATAGTTGGGGGAGAAAGAAATTGGTTTAATTCTCTTGACGACGCAATTAAAAATCTCGAGTTAAATAGCAATATTGAATTGGAGGAAAAAGAGAGTAAAGTAAAAAAATATAAATCTGCATTGGAAAGCATATCTAAAATTTCCGAACTGCTTAATCCATTTAAAAAGAAATTGACAATAAAGAATTTTAAAAAAGAATTAGAGCATTTTATATTTAGCTCTGCATTGCCATTTAAGCTATTAAATGCTGATAGTGATTACGCGCCTTTTATCATGCAGAACAGAATAGCAGAAGAAAATATAAAGTCGGTTGTGTTTTTTTTCGATACAATTAATGAAGTTTTTGATTTGATTGAAAAAGAGGAAGGGAGCGAGAAAAAATACACGCTGCAATTTTTTCTTAATCAAATTAGAACTGCCGCCTCAACGGCGAGGTTTAATATTAAAGAAAGATCTAATTACGGGGTTCTTGTTACTAATTTGGAAGAAATCAGAGGCTTAGAATTTGATTATGTGTTCATTGGTGGAATGTGTGATGGAGATTTACCAACTAAATATACTCCAGAAATATTTTTTTCCGGTTCTTTCTTAAAAAAGGCAATTACACATCAGTCAGAAGAAAGATTTAGATTTTACCAAGCATTAAACTGCTGGAAAAAAGGTCTGTATTTAATGGCACCTTTACATAATAACACAGAAGAACTCTCCAAATCCATTTTTCTAAAAGAAATAGAGGATGTAATTGAGATAGAAATAAAAAATGAAAAAGCTTTTGAGGAAACCTTATATAATGAACAAGAACTTTTAGAAGAAATTGGGAAAATTACTTTAGTGGGAGCAAACAAATTTTATTCTGAAGAACTTCGTTCAAAAAATATTAATGTTGAGAAATTGGAAAAAGTAATATCAATAGATAGAATCCGTGTAGAAAATCCTTTTCTTGGTACCCCATTTACAGGCTTTTTAATTCAAAAAGGCATTAATGATTTTTATGATGATAAATTATCACAAAAAATTAATGATGCACTGTCATTTTATAAAGATAAAGAATATTCTGTTTCACAATTAGAAACATATGCAAAATGTCCATTCAAATTTTTTATGGAAAGAATACTTAAAGTGGGAGTAAGGGAAGAGCCTACCGAAGAAATTGAAGCCTTGGAAATGGGAAATATACTTCACTCAATCTTATTTGAATTTTATTCAGAGCTTCGCCGAAGAAACTTAGTATTAAAAAACTGTAGCGATGTGGTTTTTAATGAAGCATCTGAAATAATGAAAAAAATTGCCAAGGAGAAAATTAATATTGGCTCGTTTAATTCCCCTGTGACGTTTTATGAAAAAGAGAAAATTTTAGGATTTAATGATATATGGGAAAGCTCTCTCCTATATAAATTTTTGGAGGAAGAAAGAAATGGAACTGACAATTTTATTCCTTCTTTTTTTGAAGTAAGCTTTGGAACATTAAAAAAAGAGAGGATAGATGAGTTATTGAGTTTGCCCGAGCCAATAGAAATAGACGGCATTAAACTAAGAGGTAAGATTGATAGAATTGATATATCTGAAGCAGACAAATTATTCAACATTGTTGATTACAAATTAGGAGGCAAAAAGCCATCATCTAAAGAACTTAAAGATGGAATTTCACTACAGCTCCCAGTTTATCTATATGCTGCATCAGAACTGCTGAAGAAAAAATACGAAAAAGATTTTTTGCCGAACGAAATGATAATATATTCTTTAAAATATTCTGCGGATAAATTTGGTAAAGATCCAGTCTCAATAAAAAATTCGCGCGATAAAGAAATAACAACGGCGGAACAATTAATTGATTTAACAATTCATCACATTAAAAAGTACATTCAAAAAATTTCAGAAGGAGAGTTTTGTTTATCCCCACATGAAAATCGCGAGCAGATTGTCTGCAGTTACTGCCAGTTTAAATCTGTTTGCAGAATTGAGGAGATGGTGTAAGTGAGCTTTCGACTTTAGTTAAAAAATTCGGTAGGCGTGCAAATGTGTGAATAAAAGATACTGTTAATAACCAGTTTATTGTATTTATCAATTGTCAACTGAACGTTGCTTATCGATTATCGCTCATTGAAAATTTACTTGCAGTTTATCCAGCATCAAGGATACAGTATCTCTCATCTTCCATAAACCATCTTTTCCCTTGCCTTTTTCAAAAGCATTTTTGTAATTTTTAATATAAACATCGACACACGGAGGAAAGTCTAATGGAAATTACGCTTTTCAAGATTTTGCTGCCGATTGATTTCATCGCAAATTATCTTCCAGCGGTAAGATTTCGTAAGTCGGAATACTTCATTTTCTTTGTCTTCTCATGCTTAGTTGATCCGCTCATGGCTTTTCTATATAAATATCAAATAATTGGTTGTTTCTATCATATTCCTTTCTATCTTACACTAAGCCTTATAATATTACCTGGTAGCTACCGAAAAGTACGTGCTTACGCAGGTGCTGGAGTGTTTTTTGTATTGTTTCATTATTTAAATAATCGGGAAATAATGCAAATATCGGCTGCGCTGTTGGCTATCTGCTTTATAACTTTTTTAATTAATGAGATTAGAGTGAAGAATAAGAATGAATTTAAGGCTGAAGTTTTTCTATTGCTGCTTTTGATGAATATGTTTATCCACTATTGGGGGATCTTTCTTTACTTTCATCATCCACAATTGTACGTTTCCAATTGGTGGGTTGTTGTGTTTTTAGATACGTTGACATTTACGCTGATAGCATGTGCTGGACCTGAGAGAAAAGTTAGTTTAGCGTTCCTCAAGATTTTTAGTGAAAAAGTAAACTCTGCTGCTCAAAAGCGTTCTGAGTCGGAAATAACAACAAACGAAAAAAAGGACAATCATCAAATGGCTCATTTAGCTGGAGCTTTGGCGGAGCGGGTGGATTCTCATGATGGCGGTGATGAAAACGATATTGATGGTCTATTGACGAGACGAGAACTTGAGATTTATACTTATTTATGTGAAGGATTGACAAATAAAGAGATATCAGAACGGATATGTCGTAGTGTAAAAACAGTAGAAAGTCATTTAATTCATATCACTGAGAAATTAGGATTTGTGAGTGTTCGAGAGCTAAAAAAATTTGTTAACGACACAATCCGCAACAACTCACCCTACTTTGAGGAGGGAAAAATCAACAAAAGTGAGGGAAATAAATAAGAAATCAGTGTAAACCCTGATAAAAATCAGTGTTTTTCCTGATGTTTTTAAGGGAGTTCAGTGGTTATATTGCAAACAGAAATTTAGAGATTACGTATCAATGTCTACAATAGAATACACAATAAATAACGAGAAGTCGCCGCTTCGTGGTAAGCTTAAGAATTCGCAAAAGTTTTTCTTTAAGGCAGTTTATTATTTAATAACAGTTATACTGCTATTTTCTGGGGTTTCAAAAATAATCGACATAAATCCATTAATAGAAACGCTAAAAGAAGTAAAACTGCCGCATGATTTGATAATAACAATAGCGACATTGCTGCCAATAACGGAAATAGGATTAGGAATAATGCTGTTGCTAAAGATAAAACAAAGAACATCAATAAAAATAACAGTGATACTTTTTTTAGTTTTCTTTTTGTTTAGTGTTTATGGAATGGTAATGGGTATAGAAAAAGATTGTGGGTGTTTTGGGAATGCTATAAAAAGTGAGTTTGGTTGGGGGATGGTTGGAAGGAATACTTTTCTGCTTCTTCTTTCAATAGTTGTATTAGAAAGAGAGAATAGAAACGCTCTGGCGCTGGGCGAAATAAAACAATAAAAACAAAATGATTGGAGGTAAAAATGAAGAAGTTATTTTTTGCAGTTATATTTTTAACAACTATGTTCACTGGTACGCTGGATATTTCAGCACAAAAGCCGGCCTATTGTAACGATGCCTATCGAAAGTGTCTGGCAGTTTGTTCTGATATATATAGCGATCCATTATCCCAGGCGGGCTGTAATTTAGGTTGTACCATTGGGTATTGGAATTGCGGATAGAAATAAAAAGCTTGCTATTAGTGTTTCTGTTTTGTTAAACAAAATTGTTTCTAATAGCAGGCTTACTTTATTTTTAACAATTTATAAATGAAGCTTTATTATGAAATATTTAATAGTATTTTTTTTATTTATTACGTTTTTTTCTGACATTATTTCACAGGTACATTTTACCTTAAAAAAAGAGCTTGAAATCAATAAAGCATCTGATACGCTTTTATTTCAAATATCAGGTATTACTACAAATACTAAGGAAGAGATATACATAAGTGATAAACTTGATTATAAAATTAAAAAATTTAGTCCTCGAGGTAATTTATTAATTTATAAGGGAAGAAAAGGAGAAGGTCCTGAAGAATTTAAGCTTGGTCCTTCAAATATTACATACGATCTAAAATATCATAGAATTGCTGTTATTGATCAGACTACCCAAGTAGTAAAATTATTTAATGAAAAATTAGTGTTTAATAAAAGCATTTTTGTCCCTAAAAACGTAGCCGATATTGAATTTGATGATAAAGGAAATTTAATAGTTTCCACACCGCCCTTAAATGATGGGTTAAGTAGTATTTTTATTTATAATAATAATGACACTCTAATAAATTCTTTTAACCCTGTGCATTTATCAGGTAATGTATTAATGGATATTCCAAATATTAATGTAGTTAGAAAATATCATAGAATTATTTGTTTGTATAGATTTAGGAATTTAATTCAGATTTATGATTATAAAGGGATATTACAGCAAGAGTTTTCGATTCCTGGTTTGCCTGATATTGCTGAAACGGAAACTCCACCCCAAAATATAAGCTATCTAAAATGGGGAATTCCTACCAAAGTAATTTTTTGGGATTTAGCTTCTGATTCACAAGGGAACTTATATATACTTGGAGATGATTACTCTAAACATCCTAGAAGAGACATATACATATTAAATATTCACGGCAAAGTAATAGGAGAAATTACGTTAGAAAATGAGTCTAAATATATTTATATAGATAATGATGATAATTTATACGCAACAAAAAACGAAGGAACTACATTGGAAAAATATAGGATAATAAAGAATGTTAAAAGGTAAATATGCCCTTATTGTTCTAATGGTTATAATTATTGGTATTGTTTTAGCTTATTTAAAAGCCTCGAAGGTTTTAAATAAAGTTGAAGTTGATTATAGCGAAATAAATAAGTTGGAAGTATATTATAAAAAAAATTTTTATTCGAATGAATTTAAATATATATTCCTTATTAGGCTGGAAGATTTTAATTGCACTCTTTGCTTTAACGACTTTCTTTATTTATCTGATAAACTTAATAAAAAAAATAAAATATTCAATAATACTGTTTTATATTTAGTTGAAAGAGATTATAGAGACTTTGAAATACAGCAAAGGATAATTAAAAAATGGAAACAAGTAAACAATATAAGCTTTGAAGTTGGTCTTGTGAATAACTTTAGTGATAAACTAGGTATAAAAAAAAGTTGCGTTATGATTAATAATGGTAAAAAATTTGATGTAATTTACTTTCCATTTAATCAAAATGATAGGAAATTATTAGAAACTATATAATATTTTATATGTCAGTTATTACATGTAAGGGCTTACGAAAAACATATAAAGCTGAAGGAAATTCTAATTGTTTTAGCTTGGCAGTTGACGAGCTTGGTATTGAGGAGAATAAAATATATATATTGTTAGGACCAAATGGCTCTGGCAAAACTACTCTTATAAAATTAATCATGGGTCTATTAACTCCAGACAGTGGTAACATACAAATCTTAGGGATTGACAATCAGCGTCCAGATTCTAGAGAAAAAGTCGGATATCTTCCAGAAAATTTTTCATTTCCAGATAACTATAAATTTATAGATGCTGCTTATTATTTTGGTTTAATGAAAAATATTAGCTCAAAGGAAGTAAAAGACAATATAATTAAGCTCGCTAAAGCTCTAGATTTGACCCAACTTTTTAATAAAAAAATTTCAGAATTGTCTAAGGGCATGCAACAAAGTCTGGCTCTTTTACATGCGCTTTTAGGAGAAAATGAACTTCTTATTTTAGATGAACCATTTAACGGCTTAGATCCAGCACAAAAAAACAAAGCTATTGAGTATCTGAATGGAATAAAAATAAAGAATAATGTTACAATTTTAATTACGACACACATACTTGGAGATATTGAAAAAATAGGTGACCAGATCATAATTATTAAACAGGGAAAGCTGCAAGATTCTTCATCAAAAGAAATTATAATGTCAAAATTCGGCAGCGTAGAAAATTATTATTTTAGTTTCTTTGATAAAGTACAATCCGAAAAGGAAGCATTATAATGAATAAAAAGTTTGGGATGCTACCTTTTTTTATTAAAGAAAATTTTTTTCAGGCACCACTACTGCTCTGGATAATAATAGTATTTATAACATCATTTATAATTATAACAGCAAGAATAGAGTTTCACAATTCTAACTACTTTACAATTTATATATTTAATCAGCCTTTTCCAGTAGCTGATAATGGTTCGATATGGATTGGTTATTTGTATAATATTTTATTAATGCTATGTATAATTGCGTTTCCTAAACCTATACTGGAAATGATTGATAAAAAAAGAATTTCGCTTATCTTGTCAAAACCAGTTTCAAGGAACAATTTTATTTTACAGAATATTATCTCTGTCGCTGTTTGTTTATATCTGTATGTTTTAATAGCAGCATTTTTTTTCTCTATTACTGCAATAGTAAAATTTAGTACTTTCCCTATTTATTTTATTTTATCGCTTCTTATATTGCCCTTAATTCTAACCGCGGTTTATATAATAATTTTACAAGTGACACTTCAATTCAACTCGTTTGGCTTATCTGTTCTTGTTTTAATAATCTATTGTTTTTTGATTACAAAAGCACTTGCAAATCGTACCTCTTTTTTTACTATGTTGGGAATAAAAAATGAATTAATTAAACGCATTGTCGATATTATATTTTATGTAACACCACGAGTTAGTGAAAGCATTGATATTTTGTTTTTTATTTTAAAACAAAAAGCGATTAATCTTTGTAGACTTTTGGGAATTATGTTTTCATTTGTTCCAATTTCCCTAGTCTTAATTAGGCATATTAATAAAAGGCAATTTTAATGAGTTTTTGATTGTGAAATTTTCAAATCATTTAGAATGTAATTAATTCACAGTAGAACACTATTTCTAATCAACATAGAACTTAAAAATACTTGCTTTCGCTAATATTTTTAAGGGAGTTTAGTGTTTATATTATTTGCCTAAATTTAAACGTATCAGTACCTACAATAGAATGCAAGTTAAATAACAAACTTAAAAATCAGAAGAAGATTCTATTGCGAGCAACTTATTATTTAATAACAATTATACTGCTATTTTCTGGTGTTTCAAAAGTAATAGACATAAACCCATTAATAGAAACGCTAAAAGAAGTAAAACTGCCGCATGATTTGATAATAACAATAGCGACATTGCCGCCAATAACGGAGGTAGGATTAGGAATAATGCTGTTGCTAAAGATAAAACAAAGAACATCAATAAAAATAATAGTGATACTTTTTTTAGTTTTCTTTTTGTTTAGCATTTATGGTACTCTAATGGGTTTAGAAGAAAATTGCGGATGTTTTGGGAATGCAATAAAAAGTGAGTTTGGTTGGGGGATGGTTGGGAGGAATGCTTTTCAATTTCTTCTTTCAATTGTTGTATTAAAAAAAGAGAATAGAAACGCTCTGGCGCCGGGCGAAATAAAACAATAAAAACAAAATGATTGGAGGTAAAAATGTTAAAAGTGTTTTTTAGACTAATAGTGTTAATTCTAATATTATTTTCTGTAGTTAATATATTGAATACGCAAAAGTTATTTGCGAGAGAGCTAGAAATATATTGTTACGGTCCAGGTATTGATGCCCATGATATTCTTTGTGGTAGTGATCCTGGTTTCTGTTGTTTTTGGTTTTCAGATGATGGCTCTAGTGGTACGAGTGGCTGTTGTTCATGAGTAATATTGTGTAATACATGAGAGCAAAATTAATTTTATTAGTATTAATGAGCCCGTTATAAAAAATACTTTTGATGAAAAATGTTTTGATAGCTACTCAAATTCTGGCTTAAATCATATTTTGTTTTTGTAGAGCATACATTGATACGAATTATAATTGTATGCCTATGAAATTACAAGTAATTATACGTTTGTTGAGGCAATTTTTGAATGCTTCTGAAAAGTAATCTAATAAAATCATGTTGAATAGTACTTTGTAAAACTAATCTAATACTAAAATAAAAGACAAGTGTTAAGTTTGTTTTACTTGGCTTTCAATAACAGTTAATATGATTTACTTGTATTTCTGCTAATAAGGTAATATCACTAGATAAATTAGTGATGAAAGAGATAGTATAAAATTTTAAAGTTGTTTTGAATTTCCAAACTAGATATAGATATTGTAAATCTATTGGTGCTTGTTAGAAAATGGAGACTTTCTGTGAGGAGTAACAATTTAATAAAAAAATTTTTGTTTAACTCACAAAATATTATAATTTTTTTAATGATAATATTGATTTGTGTCCTTGTGTACCAGAATAAAAAGCTAACTTCTATTGTTGAAAGTAGAATTAATCCGCAACGAGCAATAGTAGGCAGTCAAATAAAAAGAATCACATTAGAAAGAATTGCTGATAACAAACAAATAAATTTGGATTTTCAATTAAACAGAAAGAAAGGATTAATATTTTTTTTATCGCAAAAATGTAAAGCATGTAATAATAGCAAAAAGGCTATTAATGAAATCTTGAAGTTTTGCATTGCTCACAAGCTTGACGTTTATTTAGTCTACTTAGATAGCATTGATTTAATAGACAGAGATGTTATTTACGATAAAAATAAGGAATACTTCTATTCGATAAATTGGGAGTTAAATCCAGAATCAAAATTTCTTCTGCCCAAAATTATACCGAATGTTTTATTGGTTAATGAGAAGGGAAAAATAATAGAGAATTGGCGGGGTCAAATTGATATTGAAAAAAGAAATGAAATAATTCAAAAACTTACACAAGATAGTTTATGAGATTTCAAAGCAAAAGTTTAGGACTATTTGTTTTAGTTTTTTTCTGCTACTTAACACTTTTTGCTCAGCTGAGTATTAAGTTTGATTTAAAAATCATTCAATCCCAAAAAGCAATAAAATTAAACTTAATTAATCCATCTGTGCTTACTTGTAGCGTGGATAAAAAAATATTTATTGTTGATTCCGGAGATTCACAAATAAAAGAATATGGTAATAACTTCAATTACATCCGTGCTTTTTCAGGAAAAGGAGAGGGTCCTGGAGAACTATCAGGTAAGGTTTTTTTGATAGCAGCTAATGGGAATGGAATTATTGTAGTTGTTGATATACTGAAGTATAATTTTATAGTTTTTACACAAGACGGTAAATATCAGAACAGTTTTAAAATTGAACAAAATGATTTTTTCCCTGAAAGTATTGTCCTAGATTCAAACAATAACATTTATTTTTTGACAAGCTCGAAACTTTTTAAATATACTGACAAAGGTAAGAAAATACTTGCTGTTACAGTAAAATCGAAAAAGAGCAAAGAGAATTTTTACTACATGTATCAAAAATACATGACAATTTATGATAATAAGTATCTTTATATTTTTTTTAATGATGAGTACAAAATTGAAAAAAGAGACCTTCAAGGAAACTTAGTTTCATCTTTTATTGATCCTACCTTCGAAAGAATTCCTTACCAACCAGAAGAATTTATAAATAAGCAGCATGAATTAGCAGTTAAATCTTCTCCAGTAAAGATTTATCCTAATATTGCTAGTAATATAATTACTTACAAAGACTATTTATTAATCATTTTGAAACCGCGCGCTAAATGGAAATTTAAAAAAAGAGTTGACGTGTTTGATTTAGTAAATGAGAAATTAGTGGCTAGATTAGAGGATGAAAAATTTGACTTGTTGAATAATTGCACCATTGAACAAAATACGGTATACTCTTTACAAGAAAAGAGTGACGATTGGTACTTAATAAAAAGTGTGTTATCTATAAAATGATAGATTATAAAGGTATGTAATGGTTCAAGATGAAAATAGACTTTGAAAAAATATTGGATAAGTAAGTAATTTTGTGTGGTGGAAAATTCAATCAAAGGATGCAATCTTCTTAGCATCGAGTATCCAACGTCATCTATCCTATTTCCTTCAAGCTATACCTTCATTAAATCATTAAAATATCGGTGGACAAATTACAGCGAGGTCTTTTCCCTTGCCTTTTTCAAAAGCATTTTGGTAAATTTTAATATAAACGTCGATACACGGAGGAAAGTCTAATGGAAATTATGCTTTTCAAGATTTTGCTGCCGATTGATTTCATCGCAAATTATCTTCCAGCGGTAAGATTTCGTAAGTCGGAATACTTCATTTTCTTTGCCTTCTCATGTTTAGTTGATCCGCTCATGGCTTTTCTATATAAATATCAAATAATTGGTTGTTTCTATCATATTCCTTTCTATCTTACACTAAGCCTTATAATATTACCTGGTAGCTACCGAAAAGTACGTGCTTACGCAGGTGCTGGAGTGTTTTTTGTATTGTTTCACTATTTAAGAAACCGTGAAGTTATGCAGATATCAGCAGCAATTCTAGCAATCTGCTTTATAATTTTTTTAATTAATGAGATAAGGATAAGGAATAAGAATGAATTTAAGGCAGAAGTTTTTCTATTGCTGCTTTTGATGAATATGTTTATCCACTATTGGGGGATCTTTCTTTACTTTCATCATCCACAATTGTACGTTTCCAATTGGTGGGTTGTTGTGTTTTTGGATATGTTGACATTTACGCTGATAGCATGTGCTGGACCTGAGAGAAAAGTTAGTTTAGTGTTCCTCAAGATTTTTAATGAAAAAGTAAACTCTGCTGCTCAAAAGCATTATGAGTCGGAAATAACAACAAACGAAAAAAAGGACAATCATCAAATGGCTCATTTAGCTGGAGCTTTGGCGGAACGGGTGGATTCTCATAATGGCGGTGAGGGAAACGATATTGATGGTCTATTGACGAGACGAGAACTTGAGATTTATACTTATTTATGTGAAGGATTGACAAATAAAGAGATATCAGAACGGATATGTCGTAGTGTAAAAACAGTAGAAAGTCATTTAATTCATATCACTGAGAAATTAGGATTTGTGAGTGTTCGAGAGCTAAAAAAATTTGTTAACGACACAATCCGCAACAACTCACCCTACTTTGAGGAGGGAAAAATCAACAAAAGTGAGAGAAATTAATAAGAAATCAGTGTAAACCCTGATAAAAATCAGTGTTTTCTCTGATGTTTTTAAGGGAGCCTAGCATTTATATTACTATCCAAATTTTTCTAATTATTTTGATCAACTATCAATCCTTCATATTAAAAAACATTAAAAAAGGAGAAAGGACTGTGAAAAATCTATTGTTTCTTGGACTTTTTGTGCTGCTATCTGCTTGTAATAATAATAAAAGAAATGATCCTTTAGCCAGTAGCACTGCGAATTTTGTGAAAGAAATGATTGAGTCTACGTCACAAGACATAGAAACTTATAATAAAAATGTCAGACATTTCTTTTCTTTTGTAAGAAGAGATGTTTTGAATGAAAACGATTTTGCGAACCATTCGATCTATTCTGCTAGTAGATATGAACTGTCTATAGATAGACAAAATAATATCATGAGCTTAGTAGGAGGCAATACAGGTAAAAATGTAAAAATAAGAGCAAGTTCTAATAGACCTTCCAATTCTCCTTATCATCTTATAGGTAATGGTGAGATGTATATAAATGAGCAGAAAGTATTATTAGTTAATGAAAAATTTGGTGATAAAAAATTAGAAGCTACTTTATTTTTCCCAACTCTTACTGGTGATAACTATATAAGGATTCTCTTTAATCATGACAATAAAGTAATAACCTCTAATTCAAATTTTAATATAAGCATAGAAGTTAAATTTGCTGATTATCAAAAATCGTTTAATTATATTAATAGTCCAATGAATGTTAATCAACTATATGAGTTTGCAAATGAAATAAAAAGTATCTTTCCTCATCAAATTTTTGAAGGAATAGACCATAGTTTTTATTCAACATGCGTTTACCTTAACAATAAATGGTTAAAATGGGAAAGTGATATAAAGCTTTCTCAAGGGTTTATTGTTCTCGATCAAAATTCAAAAAGGCTTATGAAAGAACCCTGCTATGGTAATGATGATTTATGGGCCAGTACTTTAACAGGTATAGTAGTCGGTTTCTTTAGCTTTGGAGCCGGCGCTGCTTATGCACTTATTGATGCCTACATTGCTTCAGAGGCAGAACCTTGTTAAACTTTATTAAAAAAATAAAAAAAGCAGATTTGTTTTACTTCGTTTTTATAAATGCACTTGGGCTTTACTTATTTCTAACGCAAACAATGTACGCACAACGATATGGTGTATTATTGCTGACGTTAGGGAACATTGCATTTTTTATAAAAATATTATTTAAAATTAAAACGAAGTAAAAAAATAAGAATGGATCAATATTGCATTACTAATAGATTTGTAATAGTCTGTACAATCTCTTATTAAATAACGAGAAGTCACCGCCTTGTGGTAAGCTTAAGAATTCGCAAAAGTTTTTCTTTAAGGCAGTTTATTATTTAATAACAGTTATACTGCTATTTTCTGGGGTTTCAAAAATAATCGACATAAATCCATTAATAGAAACGCTAAAAGAAGTAAAACTGCCGCATGATTTGATAATAACAATAGCAATATTGCTGCCAATAACGGAGGTAGGATTGGGAATAATACTGTTGCTAAAGATAAAAACAAAGAACAGCAATAAGAGTAACTGCAATACTTTTCCTAATTTTCTTTTTGTTTTCAGTTTATGGAGTGGTAATGGGTATAGAAAAAGATTGTGGGTGTTTTGGTAATGCAGTAAAGAGTGATTTTGGTTGGGGGATGGTTGGGAGGAATTTACTATTGTTAATGACTACAATTTTTTTAGAGAAAAGTAAAAAGAATTACCTCAGCGCTGAGGGAATTATATTAACAAATAAATAATGGAGGTTAAAATGAAAAAGTTAATCCTTGTAATTCTTTTTGTAGTTGGATTATTCCTGTCATTAAATTCAGCATCAAATGCTAATCAACCAAATTGGGAGTGCTGGTACAATCCCGAAAGAGGGGGATGTGATACAGGTGGTACTATTGGTTGCTTAATGAAACCACCATGTTATTAATAAATTAGTCTAAGCTGAGGCTGTACAAAAATCAGCAAGGGGTGTAAATAATCTTGTGTAGATGGTAAACAGAGATAAAGGTTAAGCTGACTGAGGCGTAGCCGAACGTAGCTTAACCTCTATCCGAAAAAAATATAAATGAAAAATGTATGCTTCATCGTGAATCATTTTGACAAATTTTTACTTTTTTCAGCTCCAACTATTAATTAATATAGAGGCTAACATGGTAAAAGCACATTTGGTAATATTATTATTTATTTGTGCTTTAGTGTCATGCAATCAAAATGATATTAGTATAATAAGATATCATCCCAATAAATCAGAGCTTGTTTTAACTGATTCTATAATTTTTTCTAATACTGACGATTTGTATATTGGTTCTATTAATGACATAGAAGTTATTAGCGGCAATATTTATATCTCAGATAAGTCTTTTTCAAAGATTCATGTTCTGGATAATAAATTAAATTATCTCTTTAGTATAGGTAAATATGGAGATGGCCCGGGGGAGTTTGCAACGGCACCTTATTTATCAGATTATGATAGCAATCTGGTTGTTTTTGACAGGAAGTACCTAAAACTAATGATATATAGTAAAAATATTCTACTGAAAGAAATTTATCTGCCCAAGAATTTTTTTTATCAAACACATAACCCGTTGTTCTTAAAAGGCAAAATAATAATTCCAGCGACCAATAAATTGAGCAGAGAGTTAAAAAACCTCCGAGGATATACAACTATACTATTATTGAATAAAAACGGGACTTTTTTTTCGAAAGCTGGAGAATTGGTGGATGACTATACAGAGCACGAAGAAGAATTATTCTATGCACGGCATCCATTTTCTATTATATCAGCTGGCCCGGGTGATTCATTCTATGCTATACAAGAAGCAACATTTAAATATCAGAGATATAATATGGAAGGAAATCTCCTTGAAACCTTTGAATACAAACCCAGGTTTTTTAAAAATCCACCAAGTGTTAAAGTAAACCAGGAGGCTAAAGATTTGAAAAAAGCATATGAAAATTACTATACTAAAATATCATACTATGCTAAGCTTTTATTTGATAAAAAAAATCAAATTTTATTTGTTAATTACCGTTCTTTAAATATGAATCATTATTATAGCAGATCTTTTCTTGATGCTGATAACTTTTTAATAGCTATTGATTCGAAAGGACAATGTATTTTAGATCAAAAAATAGATGGTTATTTAGCAGATATTGATGATGGTTTTATTTATGTACTTGTAGAAGAGAGTCCCCAGAGATTTGTAATTAATAAATACATATTAAAGGTTTATAATAATGAATAATCGTAAACTATTACTATTATTATTAATTTTTTGGGTTGTTATCCTAATTTATTTATTTATTTCTCGGAATTCTAATTCGTATGATTATAATCGGCTAAAATTAAGTAGCGAAAAAATATCTAAATATTTA
>JBGORM010000009.1 GCA_041538185.1 Melioribacteraceae bacterium 4301-Me
GGCAGATGGGGATTCATTTGATGATGCGTTATCGGATTATGGGACGAGGACATGGTGGTTTAGAGAAAATCAAGGTGGCCCTGCTACACCTTGGGCTTATTTAAGTCCTGTTGATTTTGTTACAGGTGTCGAAGAAGCAAACCAATCTGTTCCATTGGAATTTAAGATAATAGGTAATTATCCTAATCCATTTAATCCATCTACAAAAATTAGATATTCACTTCCTTCTTCGGGTGATATAACAATTAATATTTATAACATCTTAGGCCAGAGGGTTTTCTCAAAAAATCTTCTGAATTTGAGCAAGGGTTATCACGATTTTGAATTTAATGCTAACACTTTTGCTTCAGGAGTTTATTTTTACCAGATTATATATAGAAATGGAATTACAGGCCAAATAACAAATAGTAACACAGGAAAAATGTTACTGCTTAAGTAAGATATTGGTTATTGGTGTTTAATTGGAGAGGCGTTAGAATGCCTCTCCTTTTGTTAATTTCTAAGATGAGGTTAAAATGAACAAGACTGTTAAAAAGCAGACTTTTCATAAAATTAGATTTTTACTGTTAGCCGTGATAATGTTGTTTACTTATGATTATTTATCTGCACAAACAACTGGTAAATTAGCAGGCAGAGTGGTTGATGAAAATGGTCAGCCTTTAATAGGTACCAATGTTATCGTTTTAGAAACGACCGCTGGTGCATCAACCGATTTAGATGGTTATTATTCAATTATTAACTTAAGAGCGGGCACTTATAAAATTAAGTTTCAGTATATTGGCTATCAGAGTAAAGTTTATGAGAATGTAAGAATAACCTCTGACCAAACCACTCAATTAAATGTTACACTTACACCAGAAGCTGTTCAGGGACAGGAGGTAGTTGTAGTTGCTCAAAGGCCAATTGTTAATTTCAATGAAACAAGTTCTGTAGTTTCAGTTAATAAGGAAGAAATTAAAAATCTGCCTCTGCAAAGTCTTAATGAAATAGTAAATTTACAGGCTGGTGTAATTGATGGGCATTTTAGGGGTGGAAGAATTGGTGAGGTACAATACCAAGTTGATGGTGTTAGTGTTGTTAATCCTTATGATAATTCTTCTACTCTTACTTTAGATAAATCAATTCTGGAAGAAGTCCAGGTTATAAGCGGTACATTCGATGCAAAATACGGGCAAGCAATGTCTGGAGTTGTTAATGCAGTATTAAGAAGCGGTGGTGATAGATTTCAATTTTCAGGAGAAATTTACGGCGGAGATTATTTTACCACGGATACAAAACGGTACCCCCATAATAATACTTATAATCCCACAGGTATAAGAAATTTACAATTAACCCTAAGTGGTCCAACAGGCATTAGCAATACATCATTTTTGATTAGTGGTAGAAGGTTTTTAGATGATGGCTATTTGTTTGGTGTTAGAAAATTTTTACCTACTGATAAAAATAATTTTGAGCAGAAAATTTTTAATCCGACCGGTGATAATAAATTGGTTCCAATGCAGTACTATAAAGAATGGAGTGGACAGTTTAAGCTTACAAATAAATCTATTCCTAATGTTGAACTTAGTTATCAAGCTACCGGAAATCTTACAAAGCGTTCATATTATAATCATTACTTTAGGTTAGACCCTGATGGCATTAAAGAGAATACTACAAAATCTTTATCACACGGTTTATCGTTCACTCACACTCTCTCAACCTCAATGTTTTACAAAATTAATCTTAGACAAAATTATTTTAATTATTCTGATTATAAGTATGAAAACTTATATGACCCCCGTTACCTTGAGGCCGGTCAACCTAAAGGCGACCCTAATTATGAAGATGGAGCTTTTCTACAGGGGGTAGATTTATCACGCTTTAAACAAAAAACAATTTCATATATCCTAAAAGGTGATTTTACATGGCAGGCTAACCGCATTCATTTGTTAGAGGCTGGTTTTGAAGGGCAATACTCAGAAATTACATTTGGAAGTCCAGGCTTTATTGTTACTACAAACGTTAACGGTGTAGAAATTCTTCAACCACGCGAAAATATTCCACGTGTTCCAGGCATTCAGACTTATTTTCCTAAACAAATGGCAGCTTATCTTCAAGATAGAATTGAATTGGGAGATTTAATTGTTAGAGCAGGTTTAAGATTTGAGTATTTCGATCCACATGCAAAAATACCAAGTGACTTGTCTAATCCCGCAAATTCCATTCAAGGTGCACCTAAATCTTTCTTAAAAAGAACTACAATTAAAACTGCTTTAGCACCAAGATTAGGCTTAAGTTTTCCTCTTACTTCAAGTTCTTCAGTTTATTTTTCTTATGGACATTTTTATCAATTGCCAGGCCTTGGGCTGCTTTATAACAATGCTGATTATTCAATACTTGATGAACTTCAAGCAGGGGGTATAAGTTATGGTGTAATGGGTAATCCTGATTTGAACCCGGAATTTACAATTCAATATGAAGCTGGATATAAACAAGCCATTGGCAATAACTTCGGCGCAGAAATTTCTTTCTTTTATAAGGACATAAGAGACCTTTTAGGTGTTGAATTTGTAAGCACATACACAGCGGCAGAGTACGCAAGGTTTACTAACGTCGACTTTGGAAATGTATATGGGTTTACAATTTCTTTAACTCAAAGAAATTTTGGTAATATTTCCACCACACTTGATTATACTCTTCAATATGCACAGGGAAATTCAAGTGACCCAAGAGAAACTGCAAACAGAGCCGCTGCAGGCAAAGATGCTAGACCACGAACAATTTTCTTTGATTGGGACCAAAGACATACTCTTAACGCAACTGTTTTGTATAACTTGCCTGACGATTTTTCCATTAGTGCTATTTTTAAATTAGGTACAGGTACACCATACACGCCGGAGATTGGGACTGGTTTCGGAGCGGATTTAGAAACCAATACAGGGCGAAAGCCCACCTATTTTGTAGTTGATTTAAGAGGTGAAAAGTATTTTCACATAGGTGCGTTGCGTATTAGTGTTTTTGCACGAGCATTTAATTTATTTAATCAAGATTTTCTGAACGGTTTTGTTTTTGCTTCTACTGGAAGCCCGGATTATACTCTTACACCTGAAGCACAAAGAGCTCAATTAACCGACCCATCAAGGTTCTATATGCCCCGTCGAATCGAATTTGGAATTACATTTGGGAGTAAATGATTATGATTAAGAAAAATTTTAATAGAAAAAAACTTGCTAAACAAATAATGCCTCTTCTTATACTATTACTGTTTTTCCCCAGAATGGTTACACCACAGAATTATTTGCCTGTTGTCCCACCTGAACTTAGAGGACGCATTGATATGGAAAGGATGGGAATGCACGATGCAAATAAAATTAGAACTATGTTTTATAATTATGGTATGGTTGGCGACTATCCCCCAGATCCTTTAAAAGTTGACTATAGTGTTTTCCATTCAGTTGAGGTTCCTAAGGGTTCAGGTGAAAACTACAGTGATGGTACCACCCCCTTTGTTTTGTCGAAAATCGTTCAGGAAACTGGCAAAGATGCATATATAATGTTAACTGGTTACAGAGAACGGCAGGGAACAAGTCCATTTACAAACAAAACTATGCGCTTTGAACCAAGACCAGGTTACTTTCAGACAGACCCAAATATTAACGTAGGCCGATCTGTGGCTATGAGTAACGATCCGAGAACTTGGCCAGACGCTTGGATTGATAAACTTAACGACCAGGATGACCCTGGCTGGAAGGGCTCGTGGAATGGTTATTTTGGCAAAGCTCCTAAAGCTGATCAAGAGAGTTTTTGTGTTTATGATGATAATTATTACGATGCATGGAGCTTTTACCCTGATTCAAGAGATAGAACTCGCAGAGGACTTGGCTTAAAAGTGGAACAAAGAGGATTTCAATGGTCTAACCCTCAATCTGCCTATGTCATTTTTTTTCATTATGATATTTCCAACGAAAGCACCACAAAGTACGATAATAATGTTATTTTCGGTTTGTATATGGACTCCGGCGTGGGCGGCTCGGCTATAGGAAAAGATGGAATCGCTGAATCTGATGACGATAATGCTTACTTTGATAAGTCCTTAGGATTAAATCTTGTTTACACTTGGGATAAATACGGCAATGGATTTTTTGGACCAACAGGTTATCTAGGATATTCATACTTAGAAACACCAGGTAATCCTTTCGATGGAATCGATAATGATAGCGATGGAATTATAGACGAGAAAAGAGACGGCGGACCCGGAGAACATATAGTAGGTCAAGAAGCAATTAAGGCATACGTTCAATCACATTATAACATGCAGCTGTTCGAACAATTTTATGGACCGCTGGAAAAAAGACCTGCATATATACTTGGCTCATGGTGGACCGGCGATGAAAACATGAATTGGATGGCTGAGTTTGATGATACTGGCGCTGATGGAGTTTTTGGAACTCACGATACAGGTGAAAGAGATGGTATACCTACTCCAGGTGAACCAAATTTCGATAAAACCGACATCGATGAATCAGACCAAATAGGACTTACTGGATTTAAGTTAAATCGTATAAAGGCCGGTGCTGGTAATCCCGACCCGCGAGTCGATCAAATTGTTTTTTTCGACGATGGTAAAGAGTGGCCTAAAAGACTGTATAATATTTTCACTTCTCCCGATAGCGCTTTTGATAAACCATTAGCTCTAAATTATAACATTGGTTTTTTATTTGCGTCTGGACCTTTTATACTTGATACTGGTAAAA
The DNA here is from genome assembly GCA_041538185.1 of Melioribacteraceae bacterium 4301-Me. Classification (NCBI taxonomy): domain Bacteria; kingdom Pseudomonadati; phylum Ignavibacteriota; class Ignavibacteria; order Ignavibacteriales; family Melioribacteraceae; genus Pyranulibacter; species Pyranulibacter aquaticus. The sequence continues at coordinate 4,734 of JBGORM010000009.1, forward strand.
GGGAAAGATTCAGTTTAGCGCTGGGCTTTGGAAAAGATTTAAGAGAATTACGAAATACAACAAAAGTTGTTTTACAGATTTACAAAGCTAATTACCAATTTGCAGTTCCGCCACCGACACCAACAGTAAATGCATTTACAGGCGATGGTTTTGTTACTCTTACTTGGGATGATGCAGCCGAGCGTGCATACGACCCTGTAACAAACCGAAACGATTTTGAAGGTTACCGAGTTTACAGAAGTACAGACCCTGCTTTCTTAGACCCACAAGTGATTTATACCGGTACGGGAACTGGTCCTATAGGAAATGGAAGACCTATAGCTCAATTTGATTTAAAAGATGGAATAGAAGGTTTTTCTAAATTAACTGTTGAAGGCGTTGCATATTTTCTTGGTGAAGATACTGGTCTTTCACATACATTTACTGATACGACTGTCACAAATGGTCAAAGGTATTTTTATGCTGTAACCTCTTACGATACCGGTGATGATTCAATAGAAATTTATCCTTCAGAAAGTTCAATTTCTGTAAGCCAAACTTTGAGAGGAGGTACAATTTTACCCAAAAATGTTGTTGAAGTAATTCCTAATCCTCCTGCAACAGGCTACAAAGCAGCAAGTGCTTACGATATTGTTCATTCTGAAGGAAACGGATTTGGCGAGGTTTCAGTTGAAGTACTAAATTCTAAATTAGTTCCTCAAGACCATCTTTTTGAAATTGGTTTTACACATCCACAAGATAGTGTTCAAGCGTCTTATTATTACTTAACAGATCTCACAACCGGTGATACTTTATTTTATTTTGGCAAAGATTTTAATGGCGAAGGAAGAGGTCCTGTTGGAGATGGATTGTTGCCTGTTGTAAAAACTATTCCAACAATGCAAATTGATAACGATAAAACGGGTTTTGAAAATAGTCAGACAAATATAAAATATACAGTACGTTATTCTATTGGCTTACCAGTATCTTTGAGAAGACCAGGTTATCCTTATGATATCGATATTGTGTATGCATCGACCGTTCAAGATACTTCAATTGCTGGAATAGGACTGCCTGCTAAACCTACTTATTTTAAGGTAATTGCAAAAACTCCGGATGGGGATAAACAACTAGATTTTAGGTTTAGGAATGTTAGTAACTCGGGTGTGCTTAGTAACCCTGGCGATTATATTGAAATTCTTTCTATTGATCCTACTAATCCAACTAAAATAAGACCAGTTTGGAGAATTGATGTAGATACCACTGGATTAGGGAAAAACCCAATTGTTCCTCCCTCGGCAGGTAGTGTTTTTCATCTAAAACTGAAGCTTCCTTTTTCTAAAGCCGATAAGTTTACTTTTAGAACAAAAGCTCAATACTTAGATGAAAATTTATCCAAAGAACAATTTGATAAAAAACCCTATGTTGTTCCTAATCCTTATGTAGGTGCTGCAAGTTTTGAACCGCAAAGATTTGCAGTCTCCGGCAGAGGTGAAAGAAAAATTGAGTTTAGAAATTTACCTGCAAACTGTACTATAAAGATATTTACCATTAACGGTGAGCTTGTCAAAACTCTGCACCACAGCGGTGATATAAATTCTGGAGTTATTGCGTGGGATTTAAGAAATAAAGATCAACTAGAAGTTGCACCCGGTCTTTATATATATCACGTTGATGGAGGTTCTAATGGTACTTACATTGGTAAATTTGCAATCATTAAATGAAATTTTTTTAATGGTGATAAAATGAAAACGAACGGATTACATAAAAAATTATATATAGTCGTTTTGTATGGACTGTATTTTCTTTTTTCATGTGTTAATATTTATCCGCAAAGTAAAACGGGTACTACAATAGGACAGTTTCTTAAGATTGAGCCAAGTGCTCGCGCTGTAGGCTTGGGGAATGCGGGAGTATCTCTTTCTGGCGAGGCCTCTTTGCTTTTTTATAATCCTGCAAGTTTGGGCAGACTTCAAGGTGTGGATGTGCAGTTCACTTATAATAAGTGGCTTGCCGATATTCAATATAATTACGCTGTTGCTGCTATGAACATCAGCAGTATTGGCACTTTTTCCCTTGTAATAACTTCTTTAAATTCTGGTGAAATAGATGTAAGAACAGTTGAAAAACCCCTTGGTACAGGTGAAAGGTATACTGTAAATGATTTTTCATTGGGTCTTGCCTATGGATTAATGTTAACCGACCGCGTGTCTGTTGGCTTACAAGTTAATTATATAAATGAATCAATCTGGCATAGCAGTCTTAATGCCTTTGGAATGAACTTCGGAGTACAATATCAATTAATGGATGGTGATTTTACAATTGGTGCAAGTGTCTCAAATTTTGGAACAAGAGCATCTTTTAACGGAAGAGACCTTTATATTAACTATGACTTTGACCCCAAGAAATATGGAGATAATGATAGATTACCAGCTGAACTTCGTACTGATGAGTACTCTCTGCCAACTATATTTAGAGCAGGAATTTCTTACTTAGTTAAATTTAGCGATTCTTATAAATTACTTGTTTCTGCTGATGCAGTTCATCCGAATGATAATAATGAAAGCATAAATATTGGCGGTGAGTTGAATCTTATTGATATGATTACACTTCGTGCTGGTTATAGAAATTTGTTTATGCCGGACCTTGAGGGCGGTTTAGTGCTGGGTGCAGGCGTTAAAACTAAAATAGGCAATTTCTTAACTGCCAAATTTGATTATGCTTGGGCAGATTATGGCGTTCTTCAAGAAGCTCATAGAATTACAGTGGGGGTAAGCTTTTAATGAAAAATAAATTTCAGCTAAAATTACTGATTTTACTGCTTTTGCCTCTGTTTTCTGATGCAATTTATTGCCAAAGCTACAAACCATATTGGAATAATGAATTTCAACTAAGCGCTGAACAAAAAAATTTTTTGGATACACTTCAGTATAAATCGTTTCTCTACTTTATTAACGAAATAAATCCAGAAAACGGGTTAGTGAAAGATAGAAGTACAAACAACAAGGTGGTGAGTTCACAAGATTCTCCAGCGTCAATTGCTGCGGTGGCATTTGCAATTCCAATTTGGGCACTGGCTTCTGAAAAAGGATGGATTGAAAGAAAAAAAGCAATTAATCTCACTCTTGCAGCGTTAAAATTTTTCTGGAATTCTGAACAGTCACTGGATTCGCTTGCTACTGGCTACAAAGGTTTTTACTATCACTTCTTAGATATGTCAACTGGCAAAAGGTTTTGGAATTCTGAATTATCTTCAATTGATTCAGGATTGTTATTTTGCGGCTTCATCTTTGCAAGGCAGTTCTATAATCACTCAAATCCAAAAGAAGTTCTAATTCGTCAACTTGCTGACAAATTATTGAAAAGAGTTGACTGGGAATGGTTTACTCTTAAACATTCACCAAAATATCCCTACACAATTTCATTGGGATGGGAACCAAATACTGGGTTTAACCAATTAGGATGGTGGGGTTATACAGAAGCTTTATTTCTCTATATTATTGCTGCTGGGATGGATATGCCAAATGTAGATAAAGGCTACCAAACATGGCTTAGTTTTTATAAATGGAAAGAACCATATAAAAATTTAGCTCACGTAGTTTTTCCATCTCTTTTTGTTCATCAGTTTTCTATGATTTTTCTGGATATGAGAAATTGGACGGACTCATATATGAAAGAGAAAGGGATTGATTATTTTGAAAATTCGAGAAGGGCAACTTATGTACAAAGGCAATATGCAATTGAAAATCCAAACGGCTGGATAGGTTACGACAGCTTAACTTGGGGGCTGAGTGCCTGTGATGGCCCTGGCAGCAAATATAACTTTGATGAAAAAAAATTTTGGGATTACTCAGCAAGGGGTACTTCAGGTCTAGATTCAACTTTTGATGATGGAACCCTGGCACCGTATTCACTTGCGGCTTCAATTCCTTTTGCACCTGAAATTTGTATCCCTTCTTTAATGAATATAAAAGAAAAATATGGACCTAAAGGGTTATGGGGTCCTTATGGATTTTATGATGCCTTTAACCCTACCTTAAATTGGTACGACAAAGACTATTTGGGTATTGATCAAGGACCTATCGTTCTCATGATAGAAAATTATTTTAACGGATTCGTGTGGAAATATTTTATGAAAGACCCAATTGTTATTAATGGTTTGAAAAAACTTGGTTTCGAAAAAAAATAATGCTCTCGAAATATAATGAAACTTGCTTCTACACTTAAAATAATAATTTATTTATTCCTTTCTTTACTTCTATTCGTTAATAATATCTTTTCACAAGATTTATTGATAGATAATTTTCAGTCTGCTGAGGATTGGAAAGTTATAACATCTGAGGGAGTCAAACTACACATCTCAACTGTAGATGGAATTAATGGTAAAGCAATACGGATTGATTATAACTTTACAAAAGGAACTGGCTACGGTGGAATACAAAAAGTGTTTCCTATTAAACTGCCGTCCAATTATAAATTTTCTTTTTATATAAAAGGAGATTCACCAAATAATAATCTGGAATTTAAACTTCTTGATAAAAGCGGTGAGAATGTCTGGTGGGTAAATAAAAGAAATTTTGAATTCCCTCATAACTGGCAAAAAATTAATATTAAAAAAAAACATATTGAGTTTGCCTGGGGTCCTGCTTCAGATCATCAAATGCGTGAAATAGATAAAATCGAATTTACTATCTCATCATATAATGGTGGAAAAGGAACTGTTTATATCGATGAACTATATTTTACTCAATTACCTGAAATCAATTTGACTCCACTAACTCCTCTTATAACTTCATCTGACAAAATTAGCAATGAAGAATATCTCTCAGATGGAAATATAAATACAATCTGGACAACCAACGATTCTAAGTCGGAAATATTAATTGACCTAAAAGGCAGCAGAGAAATAGGTGGACTAAAAATTAACTGGCCTGAAAAAAATTTTAGTGCCTTGTGCAGAATAAAAGCATCTCAAGATTTTAAAAAATGGGAGACCGTTTATGAATTCGAAAAGAAATCCCCATACCCAAACTACATTCTATTAAGGGAATTAGAAGCAAGTTATTTGAAATTAGAGATTACCTCTAAAAACAATGAAGAAAAAATTGGAATAGCAGAAATAAAAATACTTCCCTCTGATTATTCGGAAAATGACAATAATTTTTTCATAAACATAACAAAAGATTTTCCACGCGGATTTTTCCCTCGTTATTTTAATCGTGAAGCATCTTACTGGACAATAGTTGGCGTTAGCGAAGACACTAAAGAAGCATTAATTAATGAAGATGGAATGGTAGAAATAGATAAGTCCCAATTTTCAATTGAGCCTTTTATTTATACTGATGGAAAATTAATAACATGGAACGATGTGGCAATAGAACACTCATTAGAAGAAAACTATTTACCAATCCCCTCGGTTAAATGGAAAAGTGAACAACTGAATTTAGAAATCAAAGCATTTGCCGAAGGGAAACCCAATGAAAGTTCAAAGTTATTTGTTACTTACTTATTAAAAAATGCTTCCTCAAAAAAGAAATCAGGTAATTTATATTTAGCGATTAGACCATACCAAGTGAATCCTTATTACCAGTTTTTAAATGATATGGGAGGCGTAGCCAAGATTAATAAAATAGAGTACAAAAAATCTTATGTAATTGTTAATGATAAAAAAATTATTTATACGATGGAACCAGCTGATGATTTTGGTGTATCGAATTTTGATAATGGTGAAATTATTAATTACTTAGCAGAAGGCAGACTTCCTTCAACAATGACAATGAATATGAATATTCACCACTTTGTGGAAAATATTACTGATTCAACAGGCTTTGCTTCTGCCGCTTTCAAATATAAATTTGACTTATTACCTAATGAAGAAAAGTTAATTGCCATTTGTGTACCTTTCCATGAAAACATGCCCTTAAAAAATCTTTCTTTGGAAAATCTAAAAGCAAGCTATAGCAAAACACTTAAATTCTGGAAAGAGAAACTGAATAAGGTAACATACAAACTACCTCCATCCGCCAATAAACTTGTTAATACTCTAAAATCAAATTTGGCATATATTCTTATAAATCAAGATAAAGCTGGAATTCAGCCCGGCTCAAGATCGTATGAACGGTCGTGGATTAGAGATGGTTCGCTAACTTCATCAGCTTTATTAAAGAACGGTTTAACAAAAGAAGTAAGAAACTTTATTGAGTGGTATTCAAAATTTCAGTATGAAAATGGCAAAGTTCCTTGTGTTGTGGATAGAAGAGGACCTGACCCAGTCCCAGAAAATGACAGCAACGGCGAATTTATCTACTTGGTAAAAGAATATTTTAGTTTTACAAAAGATACTACTTATTTAAGAAAACAATTTCCTAAGGTTATTAAAGCAGTAGAATATTTAGAGTTTTTGATTAGCCAAAGGACTAATGAGCACTTTAGAAATGGTAATGATAGTACACGTTCTTTATATGGAATTTTGCCAGAATCAATTAGTCATGAAGGATATTCTGCAAAACCGATGCATTCTTACTGGGATGATTTTTGGGCGTTAAAGGGACTTAATGATGCGGTTGAAATATGTTCTACACTTAATGATAAAGCCCATCTTAAAAACTTTACTGAAATTAGAGATGAGTTTAAAAAGAATTTGTATAACTCGATTAATCTTGCAGTTAAGTACAAAAATATAGATTATATTCCGGGTAGCGCTGAATTAGGAGATTTTGATGCAACGTCAACAGCAATAGCGATTTATCCTTGTGGGGAAAAGGAGAATCTCCCTTTTCAACTTCTTCAAAATACTTTTAATAAATATTACCAATTCTTCCAACAAAGAGAAAGAAACGAAATAGAATGGATAAATTATACACCGTATGAATTAAGGACAATCAGTACTTTTGTTTTGCTTAATCAAGTAGAAAGAGCACATGACCAATTAAATTTTTTCTTTGCAGATCAAAGACCTTCTGAATGGAATCAATGGGCTGAGGTTGTATGGAAAGATTACCGAACGCCTAAATTTATTGGCGATATGCCGCATACATGGGTTGGCTCGGAATTTATAAACTCGATGCGCACAATGTTTCTCTACGAAAATGAATATGATACTTCACTTGTTATTGGTGCTGGTCTTTATAAGGAATGGATTGATTCCCCCGATGGAATGAATGTAGAGCATTTACCCTCATATTTCGGTGATGTTTCTTATTTCATAAAAAAAGAAAATGATGAGAATTCGCTCATCGAGAATTCTCCACTTCGTGAAAAATATCATATCAATGTTGTGCTTAATCAAAAAGAGAAGATGAAAGTGAAGGTTGTATTAAAAAATTTTAACAATGGAAAAGTGCCAAAAAAAGTATTAGTCAACGGAATTGAACAGAAGGAATTCACTAAAAATTCAATCCCATTTTACATCGGTAAAACACCAGTTAGCCTTGAAATTTTTTATTAACAATCTTGCTCAACTAGGTAAAATGAAAGATAATATTAAAAAAATATCACTAAATGGCATGTGGAATTTTATTACTGACCCGGAAGATAAATTGGATTTTGAATCAGTAATAAAAAAATTTTCAACTGAAAAACTACCCATAATGAGAATTCCTTCTAACTGGCAATTGTCAGGACTAGATAATTACAACGGTTCTGTTTGGTTTTATAAAAGTTTTATTTTTGATAAACATAATCACGACTTGCAGCTTCTTGAATTCAATGGAGTAGATTACTTTTGCGATGTGTGGCTAAATGAAAAATATATTGGTCATCATGAAGGTTATTTTCAAAGATTCTACTTTGACATATCTGATTTTGTTAGTGAAAAAAGGGAAAATGATTTGGTTGTTAAAGTAAACTCCCCATTTGAAAAGCCTAAAACTGTATGGCCTAACAGGAAAAAATTGATTAAAGGAATTTTTAATCACCACGATTGCAGACCAGGTGGCTGGGATTTACAAAGAGGACAGGATAAAAATACAGGTGGAATCTGGAACGACGTGAACTTAATTTCTGCACAAAATGTTTTTGTTACAAATTTCCGTATTAATACGAAATTAAATCGGAACTATTCAAAGGCAATTGTAACATTCACTGCTGAATATATTTCAAAGTTAACGGCTCCCTTAAAAGATAAATTAACAATATACCTGAAAGATGCAGTTGACTTCTCGAAAAAGAATTCGGTTGAGAGAAAAGAGCATAATAATTATGTAAAAAAAATTGATAAAGTAATTGAACTGTCGAAAAAATCATCTTCATTTAGTTTTTCTTTTGAAATTAACAATCCTAAACTTTGGTGGAGCTGGGATATTGGCAGTCCATACCTTTATGAAATAAATATTGAAGGAGAAAAAATTAATAAGATTTCAACCCTGCTTGGAATTAGAGAGGTTAAATTAGATGAGAATAAAATCTTTTATTTGAACAGGAAAAAATTATTTCTTCGCGGGACAAATATAATTCCAACACAATTTTTATCTGAACTAAATCCCAAGAAAATTTCCCGACAAATTAAATTTGTTAAAGAAGCAAACATTAACACACTGCGGGTTCATGCCCATGTGAACAGAAAAGAGTTTTATGATGAATGTGACAAAGAAGGAATTTTAGTTTGGCAAGATTTTGCTTTGCAATGGACATATGATGAATCTCAAAATTTTGCTGATAATGCTGCATGTCAAATCAAAGATATGGTTAAGCTACATTATAATCACCCTTCTATTGCTTTTTGGTGTTGTCATAACGAACCAGGAGAACAAATAAAATCCCTCGACCCAATTTTATATAACGCTGTTTTAAGGATAGACAAAAGCAGAATTGTTAGACTCGCATCCAACTATGAAGAGCATCCTTATGACGGCTGGTATTGGGGTAATAAAGAGCATTTTGCTGCTTGTCCAATGGGACCATTAGTTACAGAATTCGGTGCTCAAGCAATTCCAGATTTTAGCACATTAAGAAGATTTTTGCCAGAAGAAGAAATTGAGAAACCGGATTGGCAAAAATGGAAATATCATAATTTTCAGTATGAACAGACTTTCCACATTGCGAAAATTGAAAGGGGAAACAGTATAAAAGAATTTATTTCTAATTCCCAAACCTATCAAGCTAATCTTATAAAAACAGCAATTGATTTTTACAGAAGAGAAAAATTTCAAAAAGTAAATGTATTGTTCCAATTTATGTTTATTGATTGCTGGCCATCAATTACTTGGTCTGTAATTGATTATTATGAAAAGAAGAAGAAAGGTTATTTTGCATTGCAGCAAGCTTTTCAACCACTTTACGTTTCTGTGAAAGTAATGCGCGATACTTATTTCCCAGGACAAAAACTTCTGCTTGATATTTGGATAATTAACGATTTCCATCAAAGCTTTTTCAATTGTAAACTAAGACTTTTATTAAACGGGAAAATGATTGGTGAAATGGAAATTGATAAGATAGATGAAAATTCAGTTAAACATTTTTCTTGGGAAAAGAATGAATTCACATTGCCCAAAAAAATAAAAAAAGGCGTTTATAAAATTGATGTTCTTCTTTTGAATAGTTCTAAAAAACTTATTTCGAAAAATGATTTTTCAATAAGTATTGAAGAAAAAATAGATAATTAATTTTTATTGTGGTCTGTTTAGTAGTTGAAAACAAAGGTGAGTGTATGAAGATATTTTTTGTAATAGTGCTTTGGATTGCTTTATTTTTTGACCTTTGTCTTTACGCACAAACGGATACAGTTCCACCTGCTACACCTCAAGGATTTAAAGCTTATTCTTATGAACTTCATGTTGATTTAGTTTGGAAACCAAATAGTGAAAATGACATTTCTGCATATAAGATCTATAAATGGAATGGAACACAGTTTTTGTATTATACAACTGTACCTAAAGGTAAGAATTTTCTCTCGCTTTTTCACGGCAGTGTTGGAATACGTAACATGTTCAAAATAAGTGCAGTGGATAATTCCGGTAACGAATCAGCACTTTCTGATTCGGTTGTTACTCTTACTCATGAGATGACCGACGATGAATTTCTTGACATGGTTCAAAGAGCCACTTTTAGATATTTTTGGGATTATGCCGATTCAAATTCTGGCTTAGCACGAGAAAGGTATCCCGATGATACAACTTGTACTATAGGCGGCTCCGGATTTGGTGTTATGGCAATTCTTGTTGGGATTAATCGCGGGTTTATTACTCGACAAGAAGGAATAGACAAAATTTTAAAAATACTTGATTTCCTTTTGAATAAAGCTGATAGATTTCATGGTGCATTTCCGCATTGGATTAACGGTACAACTGGTAAAGTTGTTCCTTTTGGTGAGAAAGACGACGGCGGCGATATTGTGGAAACTTCGTATATGATACAAGGACTTTTAACTGCACGAAAATTTTTTGACGGAAATGATGAAAAGGAAATTCAAATAAGAAATATGATTACTCAAATTTGGGAAGATGTAGAATGGGATTGGTATAGCAGACCTCCATACGGTACAGCTATCTATTGGAACTGGTCGCCAAATTATAATTTTGCAATCAATCTTAAAGTACAAGGCTGGAACGAAGCACTTATTGTTTATTTGTTGGCAATTGCTTCGCCAACTCATCCTGTGCCGGCTGATTTGTATGATAAAGGGTGGGCTGGACTTTCAACTTTTGTAAACAATAATACTTATTACGGCTATAAACTCTACGTGGGAAAACCTTATGGTGGACCTTTATTTTTTGCACATTATTCTTTTTTGGGTTTTGACCCGCGCGGCATTAGAGATAAATACGCAAACTATTTTGAACAGAATAGAAATCATACTTTAATTAATCGTGCGTACTGTATTGCTAATCCTAAAAAATTTGTTGGTTATGGTGAAAATAATTGGGGTTTAACTGCAAGTTACAGCATTCCTAATGTTTATTACCTTGCTCATGAACCTTATTTTAACGACAATGGCACAATTGCGCCAACAGCAGCAATTTCTTCTATGCCTTATACTCCTCAGGAATCGATTGAAGCATTAAAACATTTTTACAGAACATATAAAAATAAATTGTGGGGAGATTATGGTTTTTATGATGCATTCAATCTAACCTATGCTTCAAAGGACGTAAAAGGTGAGTGGTTTTCTAATGGCTATCTTGCTATTGACGAGGGACCAATAATCGATATGATTGAAAACTATAGGACTGGTTTGTTATGGAAATATTTCATGATGAATTCAGAAATTCAAGATGCACTTAACAAAATAGGATTTGTTCAAGATTCTATCACATCTGTAAGAGAAAAAAAATCGATTATTCCTGGGGAATTCAAACTTGAGCAGAATTATCCAAATCCTTTTAATCCAACTACAGTAATAAGTTATCAATTACCAGTTGACAGTTATGTTACGTTGAACGTTTATGATATGTTAGGAAGTAAAGTGACAACGCTTGTCAATGAAGAAAAATCACCCGGTAGTTATTCAGTTCAATTTTCAGCTTCTGACTATAAACTTTCTAGTGGTGTATATTTCTATAGGTTGACTGCAAACAATTTCTCAATAACAAGGAAAATGATTTATTTAAAATGAGATTTAAGTTTTGCTGTGTGCTCGGCTTATTTACGGGGAATTACCAAGGATTCAATTTGTAGTTTGAAATAGAACAATAAGCATGATAGTATTATTATTGTAAAATTAAGGATAAAAGAACTGCTTGAGTTTTTTGTGAAATCAATACTTATATATCAGAATAGTTATCACGCAAGAATCACCACTTTTCCCTTTGGAAAGGTGAAGGTGAGAGCTTCTAGTTTTCTGATTTGCATTTTCTTATTATGGAGCTGCTCACAAACCGAAAATAAAATTGTTACCTTAAACTTTTGGGCAATGGGAGTAGAAGGTGAGGTGGTTTCAAAACTTATCCCGGATTTCGAAAAAGAATTTCCTAATATCAAAATAAAAGTTCAGCAGATACCATGGACTGCAGCACATGAAAAATTAATTACTGCTTTTGCAAGTGAAACATTGCCAGACGTTTTTCAACTTGGGAACACATGGATACCCGAATTTAAAGCACTAAATGCTATTGCTCCTTTAAATAATTTTATAAATCACTCTTCTGTTGTTTCGGCAAATAAATATTTTGAAGGGATATGGGACACGAACGTTATTGATTCAATAATTTACGGAATCCCATGGTATGTTGATACAAGAGTACTTTTTTATCGTAAAGATATCCTAGAAAGTGTTGGGTACAAAGACCCACCTAAAACATGGAATGAATTGTTTGAAATGTCAGTCAAAATTAGAGACAAGTTTAAAGGACAAACGAAATATGCAATGTTGATTCCAACTAATGAGTGGGTCCCATTTATAATTTTTGGAATTCAAAATGGTTCAAGTTTGCTTAAAGATAATGATGAATATGCTGACTTTTCCGGCAAAAAATTCAAAGATGCTTTTGATTTCCTTATAAAATTTTACAGAGAAAGGTTAGCTCCTACAGATATGCAGCAAGTTCTTAATATCTACCAAGCATTTGCGGAGGGCTTTTTTACTTTTTATATAACAGGTCCTTGGAATGTAACCGAAATGAAAAAGCGTTTGCCCATAAGTTTACAAGATTCATGGATGACCGCACCCTTACCATCCCCAGATAGCAATTATCCCGGTTATTCCTTAGCTGGCGGTTCAAGTCTAGTACTGAATAAAAATTCTAAAAATAAAATTTACGCTTGGAAATGGATAGAATATTTATCTAAAAACGAAACTCAATTGCAGTTTTACAAATTAGTTTCTTCTCTGCCTGCAGTAAAAAAAGTGTGGGAAGATAGTACATTTGCGAATGACCCTTACATGAGAGCATTTTATATTCAATTACATAAAACTAAGGCTACACCTAAAATTCCCGAGTGGGAACAAATTGTTTTTTCTAAAATTCAGCAGTATGCTGAGGCAGTTGCTACTAATAAAATGAATAGCCGGCAAGCTCTAAATTTACTTGATGAAGATGCAAATAAAATTCTCGAAAAAAGAAGATGGATATTAAGTAAAGAACGTTAGAATAGTCTCTTTATAAAAAGGTAAAAAATGAGGTCATCGGTAAACATAAAAATATTAATCTTATTTCTAGGTCCTTCATTAATTGTTCTAACAGTGTTTTTCTTTTTACCAGTTATTGCTGCTTTCTTTCTTAGTCTTACAGATTTTGATATTTATTCTCTGGGGAATATTTCTTATCTGCGTTTTGTTGGTTTTGAAAACTACGTTCAACTTCTTAATGATCCGCTTTTTTGGACAGCCTTAAAAAATACTTTTTATTTTGTTCTGGTTGGAGGACCTTTATCAGTTGTTGTTTCTTTAGGGACCGCTGTTCTGCTGAACTCTAAGTTTGTTCCTTTTAAAAAATTATTTAGATTAATTTACTTTCTTCCGGTTGTTACAACCTTAGTAGCAGTTTCTATAGTATGGAAATATATCTATCATCCAAGATTTGGTCTATTAAATTATTTTTTAAGTTTATTTAACATTGGTCCGCTTGATTGGCTGGGCAATCCTTCACTTGCAATGCCTTCTATTATCTTAATGGCAATCTGGAAGAATTTTGGTTACAACATGATAATTTTTATCGCCGGCCTACAAAATATTCCTTTGGAATTATATGAATCTGCAAGCATCGAAGGTGCTAATGCATGGCAAAAGTTTAAATATATAACCATACCAATGTTAGCCCCTACCACTTTGTTCGTTAGTGTTATAACTATGATTGGTTATTTTCAATTGTTTGCTGAACCGTATGTAATGACTCAGGGCGGTCCTTTGAATAGTACGCTGAGTATAGTTTTGTACATGTATCAGGAAGGATTTCGTTGGTGGAATATTGGATATTCAACCTCAATAGCTTTTATGCTTTTTGTAATAATTTTAATTGGAACAATAATTCAATTCAAACTCCAAAAAGAAAAATATGTATAGAACCAAAAAATATTTAATTGTTTGTCTTGCTATTATAATTGGTGTATTTACATTTTTACCATTTCTTTGGATGATTTCTGCATCGTTCATGCAAACTGGCGAAGCTAATATATATCCTCCTAAACTATTGCCTTCTAAAATAGATTTTTCACACTACAAAACCTTATTTACTAATCTTGATTTAAGTCGATATTTAATAAATAGTCTTATAATTTCGTTGGGAGTGACATTTTTTTCATTAATTGTTAACTCAATGGCTGGATATGCCTTTGCAAAATTTAAGTTTTCCAGAAAGAAATCATTGTTTAATTTTTTGTTGAGCTCAATGATTATACCTGCTCAGGTAACCATGTTGCCTGTGTTCTTAATGTTAAAAAAAATGGGATTAATTAACACATATTTTGCAATAATAATACCTGGTATGGCAAGTATTTTTGGCATATTTTTAATTAGACAGTATGCATTATCGATTCCTGATAGCCTTATAGAAGCCGCGAGAATAGATGGAGCCTCGGAATTCCTTATATATAGAAAAATTATCTTGCCGTTGTGTAAACCTATTTTAGTTACACTTGGTTTGTTTACGTTTATGGGTACATGGAACGATTTTCTCTGGCCGTTAATTGTAATGACAGATTCATCTATGTATACCATGCCGGTTGCATTGGCAAACTTAATGGGAGAACATGTACAAGATACAGAACTGATGATGGCTGGTTCTGTTCTAACAATTATTCCGGTTTTAATTGTTTTTCTTGCACTTCAAAAATACTACATGCATGGAATTTTAATGGGGAGTGTGAAGGAATGAAGTACTTTTTAAAATATTTATGCTTATTAATATTCTTTTTATACCCATTTAATAAATTCCTTGCACAAAATGAAGAAGATGTGGTTGCACGTGTAGGAAATATTAATATTACTGTAGAAGAATTTAAAAATAGATTCCAACTGACACCCTTTTTTACAGATAAAAATAACGAGGATATTGACACAACAAAAAAAGAATTTCTTTACTCACTGATTGCTGAAAAGCTTTGGTCACAAAAAGCAATGCAGGATGGTCTTGATTCTTCTATTGTTTATAAATTGTCTATCAGCTCATTAAAAGAATTATTACTGAAAGATGAATTGTATCGTAAGGTAATATTAGATAGTGTACTTATTAGCGGGAACGAAATTAAAAAAGGTGTTACTAAGTTTATGAAAGAGTTAGTGATAGATATGTATGCCTCTAAAGATTCGACTGTAATTAATTCTGCTTATGAGCAGCTTACAAAAAATAACAAAGTGGATTCGGCTTTATTTAATAACTCCCGATTAATAAAATTGATTGGTAAAGGAGTAACTTTTGGTGACTTTGAGAATGAAGAGTTGGAAAATTTAGTCTTTGCCTTAAGTCCTGGCCAATTTACAAGACCATTTCATACTCGTGATGGCTGGATTATTGTAAAATTAATTAGTGTGCACACTAATCCCAGTGTTATAAATAAAACACAAGATGCTGTCAGTAATATAGTATATCAAAAAATATTTGAGAGAAAAGCCGGCAAACGAAGCGAAATATATTTAGATGAAAAACTTGGCGGCTTGAGGGTAGAAGTTGATAAAAAATTGTTTTATAAACTTGTAAATGAAATTAAGAAAACATTAACGGAAAGTTACAAAGGGCAAGATAGTGCTGATATAAGCAGTTACGAATTAACAGATGAAATGTTAATGAAGATTTTTCAAGACATTGAACATAAGGAAACGGATTATTTTGTTAAAATTCCATCAAATGGAAAAACGCTTCAACAATTTATCTTTTATTTACTCCATCAGAAATTTAGAGTAGACGAAATAACTAATGGTAAGATTGAAACTGAATTACATAAGAATGTAAGGAGCTTCATTGAACAGTCAATCCTTGTAAAAGAGGCAGAAAAACGTGGTTTAGAATCATCAACCGCTATACAAAAAGATATCAAACTTTGGAATGAAAATTACCTCGCTCAAATCGAGCTTAAAAAAATATTTGATACGCTTAATGTAAACGAAAATGAACTTTATGCTTATTATAAACAAAAGTACCATAGTATTGAAGGAATAGAGCAAGTTAATATTCTGGAAATTCTTAATTCTGACCTTGATGTTATAGATACAGTACTAACTCTTCTAAATGCTGGTCATGATTTTAGAGAGCTTGCGAAAAAATATACTCAAAGAAAAAGTCTAAAAGCTGTTGGCGGAGAATGGGGCTTTTTTCCCGTAACTGAGGGCGGGGAAATTGGAAAGGTGGCTGCAAAATTAAAGTTAAATGAAATTTATGGACCAATTAAAACTCCTGAAGGATACTCAATAGTAAAGCTGATCGGTAGAAAAATTGCAGAAAATAAGGACAGTCTAAAGTATAGTGATGTGAAAAATATACTAAGGACACAATTAAGGATAAAAAAATTTGATTATGAGGTTGAAAAAGCTACATCGTCACTTGCCTTGAAATATGGTATACAAGTAGATAATTCTCTATTAGAAAAAATAAATGTTGTTCCTGTGAAGATGTTTACTGTAAGGTTTTTAGGATTTGGCGGAAAGATGACTGCGCTTCCATTAACAATTCCATTGTACAATTGGTATAAAGACTATTTATCTAAAAAGGCACTAGTACCATGAAATACCTGTTAAGCACTCCTCTAAATAGACATTGAGAAACTGATTTGCATTGCTCATAAGGTTACTTACCAAAGAAAAGTATATAAACTGAAAGGTTCATGAAAATTCACCACCTTGTTGTGAAAATTTACCACTTTGTGGTTAGATATAAATTTTCCGCTGGATGACTGTACTTAAGTCGTTGTTAGCACATGTCTGGCAAGGTAAAAACTAATGAAATTTCTCTACTGCGTGGTTAATTAATGCAGCTCAAAGGCAAATTTCTTTAGTGAAAAATTTTGGATCAGCCGTCAATAAAGCTAAATAACTCAAAAAATTTTGTAAAAGTATTTTCTCATTAAACTGTCAAGTAATCTCAGATGTCAAAGCAACAGGGAAAAAAAATATAAGGAAAATCGCCATGTTAAAAACAACATTATTTTCGTTTTTGATGCTTTTATTATTTGTCAGCTTCTCAAATGCGCAAATGAGAAGAACACCTGCCGAAAGAGCTAAAATGCTTGCTGAAAGACTTAAATTAAACGAGGAACAAACCAAAAAAGTTGAAAGCATTTATGAAAAACAACAGGAAAAAATGTCAAAATTATTTAACGATAACAGCGGGTCAAGACAAGAAATGCGAGAAAAGTTTAGACAATTAGCAGATGAAACTAATGCTGAGATAGAAAAAATTCTCAATAAAAATCAAAAAGAAGAATTTAAGAAGTTTATTGAAGAACAAAGAAACAGAATGTACGGAAGAAGGCAAGTTCAATAAAATAAACTGATTTTTATTAAAAAAGTGAACAGGGTAAATTAATGAAAAAGAAATATCTTATACCCATAGTATCTGTAATAATTGTTTTAATTGCTGGTTATCTGTTTTTGGGTGGTAATAGTGATAAGAAAGTTCAGTTTACTTTTGCCGAAGTAACAAGGGGGAACTTAAGCACAACAATTACAAGTACAGGTACACTCGAAGCACTATCAACTGTTGATGTGGGCACACAAGTTTCTGGAAGAATTGCCAAGTTGTTTGTGGATTTCAACGATGAAGTGAAAAAAGGACAATTATTGGCATTAATAGATACGACGACACTTGCTGCTAATGTAAGAGACGCGGAAGCTAACCTTGAAAAAGCAAAGGCAATGTATAAAGAATCACTTGCAAAACATGAACGAAATAAAAAGCTGTATGAAAAGAATTTCATTTCGGAGCTGGATTTTATTCAATCCCAAACCGATGTGGAATCGGCACTTGCCTCGTTAAAATCAGCTGAATCAGCACTCGATAGAGCAAAATTAAATTTAGGATATGCGTTTATTACTGCACCAATATCAGGAAAAATTATCAACAGAAATGTAGAAGCTGGACAAACAGTAGCAGCAAGTTTATCTGCACCTACACTTTTTACCATTGCAGAAGACCTTTCTTCAATGCGCATACTTGCTGATGTTGACGAAAGCGACATTGGTCAAATATCAGTCGGACAAAAAGTTGAATTTACTGTTCAAGCTTATCCAGATAAAAAATTCTCCGGGGAAGTTACTCAAATTAGATTAAGTCCTAAAACAGTACAAAACGTGGTTAATTATACTGTTGTTATTAGTGCACCTAATCAACAAAAATTGCTTTTACCTGGTATGACTGCAACAGTAGATTTTTACACTGCTGAAAGAGATAATGTTTTACTGATTCCTAATGCTGCATTAAGATTTCAACCGACAGAGGAGATGTTAGCAGAATTCAGAAAAGAAATGGAAAAGCAAAGAGCTAATCTTCCTGATAGTGTTAAACAAAGATTTCAACAATTTGGTGGTGGACAATTCAGTCTTGGACAATCAATGGATTCAGCACAGAGAAGAAACAGAAATTTTGGAAGAGTGTGGTACTTAGATGAAAACGGTAAATTAAAAATGACCTTCGTTGTGACTGGTTTAACTGATGGTAAAAATACCGAAATCGTTAGAAGCAGAAATTTAAAAGAAGGAATGAAAGTTATAACAGGAATGGAAGGTAACGATACAAATAGTATAAGCAGGAATACTAACCGTTCGAACCCATTAGGCGGCGGTCGATTTTTTATTAGATAACTCATAGTTCGAGGGTAATCAATTGAAAAAGAACATCATAAAAATTTCTAACCTAAGCAAAGTATACAAGGTTGGAGAAGTCGAAGTTCATGCTTTGCGTTCTGTAAACCTTAATGTTGATGAGGGTGAATTTGTTGCTATAATGGGTGCTTCAGGTTCTGGCAAATCTACTTTAATGAATCTTTTAGGCTGCTTGGACCAGCCAACCTCCGGTGAATATTACCTGGATGGTGTTAATACAAGCAAGCTAACAAAAAACCAATACGCAGACATTCGAAATCAAAAAATTGGATTTGTTTTTCAAGGATTTAATTTACTTCCCCGCACAACTGCATTAGAAAATGTTGAGCTGCCTTTAATGTATGATAGAATAAACAAAATTAAAAATCCTGCAGAAAGAGCTATGGAAGCACTTGAAAGAGTAGGACTGAAAGATCGAATGCATCATATGCCTAACCAATTGTCAGGAGGTCAACAGCAGCGCGTTGCTATTGCACGTGCTCTTGTTAATTCACCATCAATTATTTTAGCCGATGAACCTACAGGTAATTTGGATAGCAAAACTTCGGTAGAGGTCTTTTCCGTCTTCCAAAAATTAAATGATGAAGGCATTACTATTATACTTGTAACTCACGAAAGAGATTTTGCAAACTTTGCAAAAAGAATAGTTGAACTTAGAGATGGTAAAATTATAAGAGATTTTGTTGTGAACAAAAGATTAAATGCACAAGAAGAATTAGAAAAATTGAAAGAAGAAATTGTAGAAGAAGTCGAAGGGTAACTTAACATGCAAGTAAAAAATATGCTTAAAATAGCTATTAGAAGTATCTTTAAGTCAAGAATGAGAAGCTTGCTTACAGCACTGGGTATAATTATAGGGGTTGCTGCTGTAGTAATAATGGTTGCAATTGGCGATGGTGCCCAAAAGCAAGTTGAAGATCAAATTGCCTCTCTTGGTTCTAATATGATTATAATTTTTCCTGGAAGTATAAATCAAGGTGGAGTAAGAGGCGGTTTTGGAAGCATTAATAGGTTTACACTTGACGATGTTCAAAGGATAAAAGAGAATGCCACTCTTATTAAGGCTGTTACGCCAATAGTTAGAGCAAATTCACAAGTGATTGGAGGGGTTGGAAATTGGTTTACACAAGTGCTTGGCGTTTCACCTGAATACCCTGAAATAAGGTCGTGGCCGCTTGCTTCAGGAGATTTTTTTACTGAGAGAGATGTTATTTCTAGAGCAAAAGTTTGTGTGTTAGGCAAAGAAGTTGTGCGGCAGCTATTCCCCAATGAAGACCCAATTGGACAGCAAATTAGAATAAGAAATGTTCCTTTTAAGGTGATAGGTGTTTTAACTGAAAAGGGTCAGAGTGCTATGGGAACTAATAGTGATGATATAATACTTGCACCGGCAACAACTGTTTTAGATAGATTGCTGGGGGGGAGGTACATTAGTTTTATTCAAGCGAGTGCGGTTTCCACACAGCAAATTCAACAGGCTCAAGAACAATTACGTCAAATTATGAGAGAAGCGCATAAACTTACTCAAGGTGAAGAAGATGATTTTACAGTTAGAAATCAAGCTGATATAAGTGAGGCTGCAACTCAAACATCAAAAATTCTTACTATACTTTTGGCTTCTGTTGCAGGCGTTTCTTTAATTGTGGGTGGAATTGGTATAATGAACATTATGTTGGTTTCTGTTACAGAACGTACACGTGAAATTGGAATTAGGTTATCCGTGGGGGCACGAGCTTCCGATATCTTAATGCAGTTTTTAACCGAAGCAACTGTGCTTAGCTTAACAGGTGGTTTTATAGGAATATTAGTTTCTTTGGGAGTAACATACATATTAAATAATTACACTGAGCAAGTAGCTATTATCAGACCAGAAGTAGTAATAATAGCATTTGGTTTTGCGGGGGCAATTGGTATCTTTTTTGGATTTTACCCGGCGCGAAAGGCAGCTAATCTTAATCCAATAGATGCTTTAAGGTATGAGTAAAAAGAACCAAAAAACCTTCCAACTAAAATTGATGAAAATAAGCGTTGTTATTTTTAAAACACTCAATAATGACTAATCGGAAACAAAAATGAAAGCAAAATTGATTTTATTTATCGTGATGATATTTACCTTAATTTCTGAAGTTAACGCACAAAAAAAATTATCATTGAAGGATGCAATTACTATTGCGCTGCATCAAAATACTTCACTCATTAAAAGTACTAATAATTTAGAAACACAAAGAGCAGCTGTAAAAAACGCTTACGGTAACTTGTTGCCCACTTTAAACTTATCAGGTTCATGGAGTTGGCAAAGAGTAAGTGATAAAGGTGGCGGATTGCAAATTGATTATTTTGGCAGGGAAACTGTAATCCCACCATCACAAGTTGATACTCGAAGTTATACGGTGGGACTTAATGGCAGTGTGACCATATTTGATGGCTTGTCAAATATTGCCACAATAAATCAAAGAGAAAATAGTTTGCAGGCAGCTAAATATGATTTGCAAAAACAGAAACAAGATATAGTTATGCAGACTGCTAATTTATATTATGCAATTATAGGCTACGAAAAACTTTTGAAATTTGAGGAAGAAAACTATAAATACAACCTTAGCTTGTTAGATAAGATTAAAGAAATGCAGGAATTAAAAAGCGTGCCTCTTTCAGATGTCCATTCTCAAGAAGTACAAGTTGCAAATGCAGAACTATCTTTACTGCAGACAAAAAACAGTTACGAGAAGGCTAAAGTTTCCTTGTTAAATTACCTGTCGCTTGATATAACTGATCAATATTCATTTGAGTTACCTGATTCAACAAGTGAGGATACAGCTATTGCCAATGCTGACTTCAGTTCGTTACTTAACATAGCATTAAGCAATCGGAAAGACTATCAAAGCCAAAAGCTTTTGTTGGATAATGCTTTTAATCAACTTACAATAGCACGTTCAGATTATCTACCAAGTTTAACTGGCAGTTACAGGTTTTCTACAAGTTCAGTTCAACCATCAGAACTTTTTAACAGAAAAATTTACAATGTAGGCTTATCGTTAAACCTGCCTGTTTTTTCACACTGGGCAACAGATTTAGCGGTTCAAACAGCAAAGGTGCAAATATTAAATACCACAGAAGATTTAAACGCTTTGGAAAGACAAATTAAAAGTGATGTGAAAAACGCATTGTTAGACCTTCAAACTGCCAAAACTCAGTTAGAAGTTTCTCACACAGCATTAAAATCAGCAAAAGAAAGTTGGGAAATTAAACAAGAGAATTATACTCTTGGAATAGCAACTTTTGTGGATTTACAACAAGCTTACAAAGACTATCTGCAAGCACAAAGTAATGATATACAGGCGCAGTATAATTATTTTACCAAGCAATTTGTATTTAAAAATGCCTTGGGCATTCTTGATGTAGAATAATTTATTTTGTTTTGCCTAGATTAAATTTCTTTCGCTCGTGAGGATCAAGGTAAACTTTCCTTAATCTTATAGATTTAGGTGTAACTTCTACCATTTCATCATCTTCAATATATTCGAGTGCTTCTTCCAGTGAAAATTTAATCGGTGGAATAATTTTAATTGCTTTGTCTGAACCAGATGCTCGCATGTTTGTTAGTTTTTTACCGCGTTGTACGTTTACTTCAATATCGTTTTCTTTTGAATGTTCGCCAACAATTTGTCCGCTATATACCATTTCGCCCGGTTCAATAAAAAATTTACCTCTATCTTGTAAAGAATCAATTGCATAAGCAGTTGCGGGTCCATCGCCGATTGATATCATAACGCCATTTCTTGTTTTACCTATTGAGCCTTTAAAATATTCGTATTGATAAAAGCGATGATGCATCACTGCTTCACCAGAAGTTGCAGTTAAAATTTTTGTTCTCAGGCCCATTATTCCTCGTGAAGGGATATGAAATTCGAGTTTGTTTAACGAGCCTTTATTTTCCATTTTAATTAACTCGCCTTTCCTTTGTCCTACTAATTCTATTACTTTTCCAGCATAAGCAGAGGGTACGTCAACTACAAGAATTTCAATTGGTTCGGCTTTTCTACCATCTATTTCTTTGTAAATAACTTTTGGTTCTCTTATTTGTAGTTCAAAACCTTCACGGCGCATGCTTTCAATTAAAATAGATAAATGTAATATTCCTCTGCCGGAAACCTTAAATGAATCTGGAGAATTTGTTTCTTGGACATCGAGTGCAACATTATGTTCTAGTTCTTTGTATAGCCTCTCTTTAATTTGACGTGAAGTTACATATTTTCCTTCCTTGCCATAAAAAGGAGAGTTGTTTACTGTAAACGTCATGCTTATTGTAGGCTCATCAATTGAAATTATTGGTAGCGGTTCTGGATTTAGGGTGTCTGCAATGGTATCGCCGATATCAACATCATCAATACCAACAATTGCGCAAATGTCGCCGCATTGCACTTCATCAACTTCAATTCTTGTAATTCCTTCAAAGACAAATATTTGTTTAATTGTAACGCTGTGTATCAGGCCATTTCTTTTAATAATGGACAAGTTGTTATTTTTGTTAAGAGTACCTCTAAAAACCCTGCCTATTCCAATTCTTCCCACATAGTCATTATAGTCTAAAGTGGTTATTTGAATTTGTAAAGTTCCACTTTGATGTTGTGGTGGTGGAATATCTTTTATGATAGAATCAAGAAGAGGTATTAAATTTTTTGGCTTTTCATTTAGATTTTTTGTTGCCCACCCTTCTCGTCCACTTGCATAGATTATAGGAAATTCTAATTGATTTTCATCTGCGCCAAGGTCTATAAATAAATCGAAAATTTCATTTAGCACCTCGTTTGGTCTGTTATCTGGTCGATCGATTTTATTAATAACTACAATTGGTTTTAAGTGAAGTGCCAAAGCTTTTTCTAGTACGAATCTTGTTTGTGGCATTGGACCTTCAAAAGAATCAACAAGAAGCAAAACACCATCTGCCATTTTCAACACACGTTCAACTTCACCTCCAAAATCCGCATGACCAGGAGTATCAATTAAGTTTATTTTATAATCTTTATAAGGGATGCTTATGTTTTTTGCAAGAATTGTAATCCCTCGTTCACGTTCAAGTTCATTTGAATCTAAGAACCTTTCTCTAACAATTTGATTTTTCCTGAATATCTCGCATTGTTTTAAAATTTGATCGACCAGTGTTGTTTTTCCGTGGTCAACGTGAGCAATTATAGCAACATTTCTAAGTTTTTTCAATTTATCACCTTTGTCATAAAATTTGGGGCGTTAATTAAACAAAACAGTAACAGCGTTTCAAGTATTTTATTTTTGTTTTTGTGTATGATACTTCTTAGAAAATAGTTTTTTTTATGAATATTCATCTTCGCCCAAATTAATAAATAATGGAGCTGTTGTAAATATTGATTGTAGAGTAAAACAAATCTGGTAATTGTAGCAGCAAAAAATATCAGAATACTTTGAACTTTATACCTTAAATGTAAGGAAAGAATTTTTCTTAATTAAACCTAAAAGGATAGCTGCAAAAAAATAATTATTGTTAGTAGGAATTGTAGGGAGACCTCCGGAAAGTTTATCCGAAGGCCTGCTGTAATCTAAAATTTTTACTTATTTGCCTGGTAAACAATTTTTCGCAATGTATCAAACTGAAGGTATGGGTATTCATCTCTAAGGGAATCGAGAGCATCACTTGCGCTTATTTTTTGAGAACGCAAGGATCTGTATTTTTTTCTAATTAAATAATCCCTTACGGACTTTTCATCAATAAGCTTACGACTTTGAAGAATTTCATATATATCATCGCTAATTAGATCCGATAAAGGATTGTTGGACAACTGATTATTTATCTTCTTCATTTTTTCCTCCTTATTTTGAGTTATTTACTCTTTATTCGGAACAATATAGTAATTGTAACTTTTGCCGTTTTAATGAATTTGTTTAATAGCCACTTCTATTTAACAATTAGCAAAATATTGTACAACTACATAATCATGTGATTTTTTTAAAGTTAATAAATAAAAATAAAGGTGAGGTTACATGAATATGCAGTATATAAGTTTTGTCATATCTGTCCAATATATTTTTTATTTTGTCCCTAAAGGGACTTAATCTATTTCTTTGTTCTTTATCCTATAAATATTTTGTCCTGAGGGGACAATAAAGCTTTGATTATGCATAAACCAATGTAATCCCTTTAGGGATTATATAGTTATAGAACAAATAAATATCAAACTGAAGTTAAAAGTCCCGTATGGACGAGATAGGGTTTGATTTACAAGACAAGTAGAATAGTTCAAAATCTTGAAGTTTTCTAAATTTATTTGGTAATTCATCCCTTCGGGATTTGATTTCAAAATTATTTTGGACAGCAGTGAGTTTTATATTAAACCTTTTCTAATGGCTTTTGCTACAGCTTCAGATTGCGAGTGTACGTGCAGTTTTCTATAAATATTCCTAATGTGGTGTCGAACAGTATCAACGCTTATAAATAGTCTATTAGCTATTTCTTGGTAATTATTTCCTTCAGCAAGAAAAGTTAATACATTTTTTTCGCGGTTAGTTAATTCGAAATCAGGCTTAGTAGTGTTGCCCCCTATTTTTTGGAATACAGTTATTACTTGTCGAGCGATTTGTGAACTCATTGGTGAACCTCCTTCATAAGCATCTTTAATTGCTTCGAGCAAACGGGCTGGAGGAGTTTTTTTGACTAGATAGCCGCATGCCCCAGCGCAAAGTGCGTTGAAGATTGAGTTGCTGTCTTCATAAATTGTAAGCATTAGAATATTTAAATTAGGTTTTGTTTGTTTTGCTTTTATAATGCACTCAACTCCGCTCATGCCTGGCAACCCAATATCCATCAAAACAACATCTGCATTCAATGTATTTAGGTGATTGAGAAATGACTCACAATCTGAAAAAGAACCGACACACCTGTAGCCATCAGTTGCATTAATTAAAACTGTTAATCCCTCTCGAATTGTGTTGTTATCTTCTATTATTGCTACTTTTATCATAAAGTTAATTAGCAAATTGTTTTTATTAAAGCGACCTCATTTTTTATTTGAGAATATAACTTTGTCTTTGCTTCATTCTGTTCGCAATAACAATTTTTGGAATAATTCAGAGTTCCCTTACAATTAATTTCTTTAATCGATTAATAAAATTAACTTTACTTGAAAACTTAATTTCAGTTCCAGCTCCAAGTTTAGAATTTATGGTAAGCCTACCTTGTATTTTTTCTGCCCGACTCTTCATGTTTATTAAGCCATTTCCTTTTTTAATGCTGTTAAAATCGATTCCTACTCCGTCATCTGATAAAGTTATTTGAAGTTCATCGTTGTTAATTTTTGCTTCGAGTAAAATTTTTTTACACTTACTGTATTTTATTGAATTGTTAATAGCTTCTTTAAAGATTAGAAATAAATTCTGTTTGTATTCGATTGGTAATTTAATGCTTGCAAGCTTTTCAACATAGGTTGTGCCGAACGAAATACCCATTGTATTTAATAAGTCGCTGTATGTGTCTTTTAGTTTTAATATTAAATCATATAATGAGTCTTTCATTGGATTAATTATCCATACTATATCGCTCATATTATCAATTAATAGACGAGATTTTTCGCTTATTAATTTCAGTTCGTTAGTAACTTCAGAAGAGAGTTTAATTTTAGAAGTGGCAATTTCACTAAGGATTGAAATTTCAGTTAGTCCAGCTCCAATATTATCATGAATATCGGCGGCTAATTTGGTTTTAAGTTTTTCTATCGATAATAAAGCTCTAAATCTAATTGTGCTTAAGTAATATACAGTTAAGCCAATAACGATTGTTAGTACAGTAATAAACCACCAGCGTTGCCAGAAAGGAGGTGAGATAATTATGTAGAGATTAGTTCCTTCCATATTCCAAAGTCCATCGTTATTAGAGCCTTTAACTTTAAAAATATATTTACCAGGAGAGAGATTAGTATAATTTGCCATTCTATTTTTTGAATTAACGTAATGCCAGTCCATGTCAAAGCCCTCTAATTTATATGCGTATAGATTATCGGGAGGGTAAGTAAAATCTAATGCGGCAAATTCGAACGAGAAAAAATTTTGGTTAAATTCAAGAATTAAAGTATCAGGCTCACCTGTAATGGGTTCATTAAAAATTCTTATTTTGCTAATAACTACAGGCGGGATGTATTGGTTATCTTTAATACTATCTGGATAAAAGTAATTAAGGCCATTAATGCCGCCGAAAAACATTTCTCCACTTGTTGATTTTGCAAATGCTCCTCCATTGAACTCCATACTTTGAATTCCATCGTGCAAATCGTATTGAATAAACTTGTTTGTTACAGTATTTAATTTAAATAGACCATTATCAGTACTTAACCATAAATTGTTTTTGTCGTCTTCTAAGATTCCATAAGTTACTGTACTATTGATTCTGTGTTTTTGATTATATCTAACAAATTTTTCTGTCTTTTTATCGAACTTGTTTAAGCCGCCTCCAAAAGTACCAACCCAAAGAAAGTTGTTCTCATCTTCATAAATTGATATGACTCTGTTATCACTTAAACTATTTATATCACTTGGAATATTTTTATAGGGAAAAAATTTTTGAGTTTCTTTATTAAACTTATTTAAGCCACCACCAAAAGTACCTATCCACAATATGCCTTCTTTATCTTCATAAATACAATAAATTCTGTTGTCACTTATACTAAATTGGTCATTAGGATTGTGGAGATATTTTTTAAAAGCAATCCTTCCATTTTGGTGAGGATTATATTTAAAATAATTTAAGCCTCCTCCAAAAGTTCCAATCCAAAAAGTTTTTGATGAGTCAATATATACAGCTTGAATCTGATTTGAACTGAGTGATGTTGTATCTTTATCCGAATGGAAGTAGTGCTGAAATTGTTTAGTCTTTTTATTGAACTTGTTGAGTCCCTTATCATAAGTACCAATCCACAAATTTCCCATACCATCATCCGCAATTGCTCTTATATGATTATCGCTAATACTGAAAGGATCATCTGCTTTGTGTATGTAGTAGGTGAAATGTAAATTTTTTCTGTCGAAGCAGTTTAACCCGCCTTTGTATGTGCCTATCCAAAGTATGGAATCTTTATCTGGGTAAATTGCCCATACCACCTCATCGTTAAGACCGACATTTTTTTGAGCGGCCCGGCTCAATCGATTAAACTTGACCAAGTTTCTTTCGATTTTGTTAATTCCTTTTCCAAGATGAGTACCGACCCAAATGTTGCCCGAACGGTCTTCAAAAAGTGATAATATATCATTCTTCGAAAGGGAATTGGGCATGGTAGGGTTGTTCTTAAAATTTGTGTAATTGTGTGTTTTTAAATCTAATCTGTCAAGTCCTCCTTCAAAGGTACCAACCCAATAATAATTCAAGTGGTCTTGTATGATAGCCATTACAATGTTGCTTGATAAAGAATTTAAGTTATTAGGTTTGTTTGTGTAATTTACAAAATGGATTTCTTCTTTGTTTTTGTTTAGTTCGGACTTATTTAAGATATTAAAACCTCCGCCGTATGTTCCAATTAATAAGTTGCCGTTGTTATCTAAAGAGAGGCATGTAATATTATTGCTGCTTAAGCTGTTTTTGTTAATTGGTGAAAAACTAAATTGAGCAATATCATAAGAATTCATCACTTTGTGGAAAGAATTATTTTCTTTGGGTGTAATTCTTACTAATCCGCCGCCTAAAGAACCTGCCCAAATATTCCCATAGGAATCAACAACAACAGATTTAATTCTATTGCTGGTAATATGTCTGTTGTTATTATCATTTTTATGGAATCTAAGAATTTCATTCTTTTTCTTATCGTATCTAATTAGACCCATTCCCCAAGTAGCTATCCACAAATAACCCTGTTTATCTTCAGCAATTGACATAATTGATTTCTCATTATTCCTTGAGAAGGGAAACGGGAATTCATATGATTTGCAAGGATTGTCATTAGCAAGGTTATCAAAGAGTTTTATTTTCTTAAAAATTTCTTTTTTTCTTTCAAACTTGTTTAAATATCCCATTATTGTCCCAATCCAAATATTACCATCTTTGTCTTCATATAATGAAAAAATACCATTATCGGAAATAGAATTTGAGTCTAATGGATCATTGTAATAAACTTTAAAAGAATAACCATCATATCTATTTAAGCCGTTTGCCGTGCCAATCCATAAGTAGCCTTTTTTATCTTGTATCATACAAAATGCGGTACTTTGAGACAGCCCATCCTCCATTCTAAGTTGTCTGAAAGTATATTCTTGATTTGACTGCTGGGCTAAAGTGCATACATTCAGAATAAATGCTAATAATAATTGATTATTTTTCATTTGCTAAAAAAATAGTTAATATCAAACAAATAATTAATAAAAATTGTTCATAAAACTATTAAAAGGGCATTACATAATAATTGATTTGCAATCTAAAAAGTAATATACATACTTTTCAAACCTTCTAATACTCCAAAATTCTTATTTCAGATGCAGAAGCATTAGGAACATTTATATCTGTTTATGTGTTATAAACTACCGAGTCTGTGAAATTTGTTATAAATATATATTCTAAATAAATTATAAATAAAAGTTTAGCGAGGGTTAATATGAACAGCGTTAAAACAGTTATATTAATGACAGCAATGATGATTCTCTTTATGATAGTGGGTTCGATGTTGGGGGGAGATACTGGTTTGATTATAGCTTTTATTTTTTCTTTGATGTTAAATTTTGGTGCTTATTGGTTTTCTGATAAAGTTGTATTAAGAATGTATGGGGCACGAGAAGTAACCGCAGAAGAAATGCCGCAGCTATATAATATAGTTAGAGAATTATCAATGAAGGCTGAGTTACCAATGCCTAGAATTTACATTATAGATAACCCAACTCCGAATGCTTTTGCAACTGGGCGAAACCCACAAAATAGTGCAGTAGCAGTGACAACTGGAATAATGAAGATATTGAATAAAGACGAACTTGAAGGAGTTCTCTCACATGAATTAACTCACGTGAAAAATCGTGATATTCTTGTAAGTACAATTGCAGCCACATTAGTCGGCACAATTACTTTTATTGCAAGGATGGCCGGGTGGGCGGCGATGTTTGGAGGTTATGGTAGCAGTAGGGACAGAAACAACAATGCGTTAGCTGACCTTGCTTTGATTATTTTAGCTCCCATTGCTGCTGTGCTGCTTCAACTTGCAATTTCCAGGTCGCGTGAATATATGGCTGATGCCGGCGGTGCTAAAATTTCTGGTAAGCCATTAGCCCTAGCTTCAGCATTGGAAAAGTTGACTAAGACTAATGAAGTTTTGCCAATGAAAAATGCAGGTCCATCAACCGCACATCTTTTTATTGTTAATCCCTTTAGCGGAAAGGCAATAATGAAGTTATTTTCTACTCATCCTCCTATTGAAGATAGAATTGAAAGACTTAAAGAAATAGCAAGTGGTAAAAAAATTTGACATATTTTTTTCTAACTACAACTTGGTGAATTCAAGCGAATTTTTGGGTTAAATATATTTTTGTAAAATTTTGCTGATTTTTTTGAGGAAGTAAAGTAGTGTTGTATGCAATAATATGTTTTTAGAGATAGTGTTTAATGCTTTGTTGCAATAACCTTTTCACAAGATTCTATCAAATCACGCCGGGGAGATTCCTATATTCATTTAGATTCGAGGTTCTTCTTCTTTGTCATGTTACTAATGTAGTTAAGAAAAAAATAAAGTATCATGAGAGTCCACCACCTCGTTAGAGATTAATGTTGCTCAGTAACTTTTCTTTGAATTACTTCCTTAAACTTTTGATTTTGAAAAACAATCCAACAGCAAGAATAAGAAAAACTGCAGTAGCAAAAGCAAAACCATTTCTTCTCGTGTAGTATTCATCGATTTGTGCATCAGCAAGGGATATAGCTTTTGTTGTAATGTCAATCCCCTTTATAATTGTCGAGCCTACCTTTACTGTATCAAATGTGTGAACAAGCGTACGAGATTCTATTAAATTTTGTTTTGCATCTTGTAAAAGATACCCAATTTCAATATCGTTCATACCTTTATCACGCACCTCAATTAATTTTTTTTCAGCAAGACTATATTTCGAATTAAGTGATGATAAATAACTGCTAATAGTTTTAGCAACAATATAGCCGTTATCGCCTTCGTTATGGCAGTCAATACAAGTAGAATTTTTTCCTACGCCGACCATATCGTCCGATGTTTTTTTAATCCCATGATTTCCATGGCACTGTTCGCAGCCATGATAATCAAGTTCTTTGAAGGGCTCAGCCATTGGTGATGCATTAAAGTAGTTCATGTTGTTAACGTGGCATGTACCACAAACATAAGATATTGAAGTTACTCCCGGCGGCATAGCACCGTGATTTCCATGACAATCATTGCATGCAGGTGCGCCCGTATCTTTTTTCTCTAATAAATCAATACCGTGCACACTTTTTACATATTCTGACATTTGATTGCTAGGTAAATTGTATTTATCCATTAATTCCTTGTTGCCATGGCATTTATTGCATGTGTTGGGAACATTTAAAGCGTACGTTGTTGACCTAGGGTCACTTGCTGGAAGTATACTGTGAGCGGTATGACAGCTAGTGCATTCCGCCACGTTTTTATCTCCTGCTTTTAATCTTTTGCCGTGCATACTTGTGTAATATTGCTCTACCTGGTCAGTAGCAATCCTTGGCTGGTAGGTTCTCATGATATTAATATTTGAGTGACATTTACCGCAAAATTGAGGTATATCTTTTTTATTTGGCACACCAACAAAACCCTTTGCTGGACTCATTGCAATGTCTTGGTCGTTGCTGTTTTTATCTCCGCCATGACAACCGGAACAAGAGAGACCTGAAATTCTGTGCACATCATAATTAGAATAATCATTTGGCAATATATCATTTTCTGTATGGCAGCTAACGCAGTAATCAATGGATTCGTCTTTGATTTCTTTTTTTTCTTTTTGAGCGTAGGTTAGAAGAGTAAAACTTATTGTAATAATAACTGTAAAAATTTTTGTTAAACTTTTTCTCATGTTTAGTTCCCTATAATAAATAACCTAAGATTGTCATTACAACTATAAATGATACCACTAAGATGCCAACAATAGTAATTGGCTGAATTTTCCAGTTAG
The DNA here is from genome assembly GCA_041538185.1 of Melioribacteraceae bacterium 4301-Me. Classification (NCBI taxonomy): domain Bacteria; kingdom Pseudomonadati; phylum Ignavibacteriota; class Ignavibacteria; order Ignavibacteriales; family Melioribacteraceae; genus Pyranulibacter; species Pyranulibacter aquaticus. The sequence continues at coordinate 36,535 of JBGORM010000009.1, forward strand.
GCTTTTCTTTTAATTTAATAAATGGGATTAGCATCCAAAGCAATCCAGCAAGACCAAAAGCTAACACGCCTAACAATTCACCATCAATAAATAAAATGTGAGCGGGGAGAAATTTCAGAGTTTGGAACATAAAAAGGAAATACCATTCTGGTTTTATACCGCTGGGTGCAGAAGCAAATGGGTCTGCCTTATTGCCAAGCTCCCAAGGGAAATAAAGAGCCAGAAAAATTATTACGTTAAAAACAATTAACCATAAAAGCGCATCCCTTAGGGCAAAGTCGGGAAAGAAAGGAATATATTTCTTTTTATCTTCGGGCAGATTTTTAAAATGTTCAGGTTCATGCATCCCTTGTCTTTGAATAAATAATAAATGCAGCACTAAAAAGAAAGTGAAAATTGCAGGCAATATTGCCACATGAATTCCAAAGAATCTTGATAAGGTGGCGCCAGTTACATCTTCGCCGCCTCTTAATATTACTCTTAGCTTTTCTCCTACTACAGGCAATATGCCAATTATGTCTGTTCCAACCTTAGTTGCAAAAAATGCAAGTTCGTTCCATGGCAATAAATATCCGCTAAATCCAAAAGCTAATGCAAGTGCTAAAATAACAAATCCAGTTATCCAAGTTAGCTCTCTTGGTTTTTTATAAGATTGAGTAAAGAAAACGCTAAACATGTGTAGAAAGGCGAAAAATATTAACAAATTTGCAGACCAGCTGTGAACATTTCGAATAAGCCAGCCGAATTTTACTTCTGTAACAATAAACCTGACACTTTCGTATGCGCTGTCTTCGCCCGGCTTATAGTAAAGTAAAAGTAAAATTCCTGTTACTAGTTGAATAAAAAAGAGAAAAAGTGTAACGCCGCCTAAATAATACCAAAGCGAATGTTTATGAATGGGCACTTTTTTGTGGAGTAGAAGATTTCGTATTGGTGTTAGGTCAAACCTTTCATCCAACCAAGAAACTAAATTTGATGTAATTTTTTTCATCATAATTTAACCTGCAGATGTAATTACAATTTCGTCGTTAATTATTTTTACATCGTATGGAGTTAATGGTCTTGGTGGCGGTCCAGAAACATTCCTGCCATTAAGATCATAAATACCGTTATGGCACGCACACCAGATTTGGTGGGTATCACTTTTGTATTGTACTATGCACTCTAAATGAGTGCATGTTGCAGATAATGCCTTAAAGTCTCCTTCAACAGTTTTTATGAGAATTACCGGCTTCCTTCCAAATTTTACAATCTTATAACTGTTATTTGGAAAATCCGATGCTGAGCCGACTTTAACTGAATTTACTTTTGGTTCTGAAATTTTAGGGGGAATTAAATATGAAAAGATTGGATAAAATATTGCCCCCAAACCAGCAATTCCACTAAGACTTAATAAAATATTCAAGAATTTTTTTCTATTGAGTGTCATTTTCTTTTATTTGTTATTTAGTTCGAAAATTTGTGATTAATTTTATTATTCTTTGTGTTAGTTTACAGTTGTAACATTTTTATTCTCATTATCTTCTTTTTCTGTATCCTCCTTCAACTTAAATTTTGTATAAAGAATAGAAGTAATAATAAGAACTATTCCCAATGCCAAGAAGGATATTATTCTATAGCTAGGTTCTAACATCGTAATTCCGATAATCAGAACATATATAATTGTAAGAACCAAAGTAAGAAGTGCCATCCATCTGTATTTTTTGTTGTTCAGCAGTTTGCTCATCAAATAATAAAATAGTGCAACACCAATCCAAGAAAGACTAACATATTGTTGTGGAATAATATGATATAATGCATAGGGAAACATGAAAAATGCCGTTACTAAGTATGCAATTCTCATCTTTTCTGTTTTTAACTCTAATCGGTCTTTTTGCCAGTTTAAGATTCTCGCACTTAGAAGCGCTACGAACCCAAAGCTTAAACTTACCCATCCTATTCTGCCAGCAAGAATTAAATAAGCAATAAACAACAATAAATAGATTATGAAATTTGCAACAACTATAAACTTTGAACGGAACCAAATTGCAGTGGAAACCACAAGTAAACTTTGCCAGCAAAGCCATATAAAAAAGTTAGGCAAGGTGAACTTAGAAATTATTGCAACGCTTAAAGCAAAATATCCTAATAACGAATAAAAGAAAGTAGAGTATTTGCTTTTTTCTTTAACCCAAAACAAAATCGATATCAATAGGAATACAATTGATGCTATAAAATGTGATAACGGCAGTAACTCTTTGAACTTGGAAACAGTAATTATTAAAAACAAACCATAAGAACCAGCACAATTAATCATTGTGCTGATTATAATCTTATAATCTTCTTGTTTAGTTTTATCTCTAAAAAGATTTCCTACTGAAATAATAAAGGCATATATTAAAAGAGATATAACAGTAATGTAAGGTAATTTTAAGGTATGAATTTCGTTCCCTAATAAGGGATTATTTATGAACATCAAAAAGAATGTAAAATAAATTAGAAAAATGCTGTAAGTGTAAAACCCTTCCCAATTAAATTTATTCTTAAACAAAACTGTTAAAATAGAGGAAAACAAAAGTGCTGAAGTAATGAAATAAATTTCATTGCTAATTAATGCTGTTGTTAACAAAAGGGTAATTCCCAAACTGCTGAGATAGGATGACTTTCTTTTGTATGATGCAATTAAATAAATAATATTTGTGAAAATTAATAAGATTATTTCTGTAGTAAGATTTTCAATTAAAGGAACAGTCCCAAAAAAATGCAATCGCAGTGTTGTGAAGTAAAGTAAAAGAAGGCCGCCGCCAAATAAATATTTTGATACAAAAGCATAATTTTTTCTCCAATAGTAAGAAAGCAGTATTAATATAGATACCATAACATAACCAATAGCTATTGGGAATAATGGGGGGAGATTGTTATAAGGGAAGGTTAGAAGAAAAATTATTCCTAATGCTAAAATAACAATGCCGCTCTTTGCAAACCAAAATTGTCCAATTTGCAATTCAAGCTTATCAGTTTTATCAGAAGATTTAATTTGTAGAAATTGTGGAATTTTTATATCTGACTGAATCGAATAGTTTTCAAGATTAAGAAGGTTTTCTAAGCGAGAAATTCTTGATTCTAAATTTTTTAAATAATTTAAAATCTGGCTGAGGTTTATCTCATTTGAAGAAGCATCCATAATTAATATCCTTGGATGTTTATTTTTCTTCTTATTACAACTTCGCCTATTCTCTTAGCTAAAAGAAAAGGCTATAATTTATATTAATGCTTATAATTATTTTCTAAGAAAGTTTTAATGAGATAATCAGCCATAAATTCTGATTTGAAAATAATTTTATTGATGGGATAATGCAAGCTAAAAAATCAAAAAAAATTCAAGTAAAATGGATGCTTTGACTTTTTTGATTAAGAAAAAAGCGAAGCAGAGCTTAAAGTAAAAATTTTTTGAGGAGGGTTTTTTAGCTAAGAAAATCAATGATAGTAAACAGAAATTTTATTTAGTTCAGCCCGCTTCGCTTTTTAATGCTAAAAAGGAGAATTATTTATCAAGACTTTTATAAGTGAACCACCAATCGTATCCGTCTTTCACCTTTAATCTTTCTTCAGCACCTGTAACATCTTTAGGCGGAGGTATAATAACTTTATCACCAATTAATTCGTTATTAGGCCAATTTTCGGGCATAGCAACCTTGTTTTTGTCTGAAATTTGTAATGCCTTTAATGCCCTTAAAATCTCATCGATTTGTCTGCCAACTTCTTGTGGATAGTAAATCATTAGTCTTATAATTCCCTCAGGGTCAACAATAAAGACCGCTCTTACGGTATTTGTGCCTTTACTGGGATGGATCATTCCAAGTTTACTGCCGACTTTGCCCATATCATCAGCAATTACTGGAAAAGGTATTTTAACACCAACTTTCTCATTAATCCATTCAATCCATTTAATGTGAGAGAAAATCTGGTCAATTGATAATCCAATTAGTTCAGCATTCAGTTTCTTAAATTGGTCGCTTCTTTTTGCAAAAGCTATAAATTCAGTTGTACAAACTGGAGTAAAGTCAGCTGGGTGGCTGAATAAAACAAACCACTTGCCTTTCATATCGTCCGGCAGTTTCATCATACCATGTGTGGTTTGAACTTCCATGCTTGGGAATTTCTCGCCTAATAAAGGAATTCCGCTTCTTGTTTCTTCCATTTTTCTGCCTCCTAATTAATAAACTAATTTTTTAGCCAAATAAAAAAAGTTGCACTTTAAATTTACTTAATAGGTTTACCCCTTTCAATTTTTGCTAAGAGAATTAAGAATTCATTGTATATCTACTTGCATTTGATTTAATTTGCACTCAAATAATTAACAAATGAGCACTAAAGATGATAAGTAAAGAATTACTCGAAGCTATATGTTGTGTGGAATCGGGTGCTGACCTGATTGTTGATGGCGACTATCTTGTCTCTACCGATATAAACACCAGAAGAAGGTATAGAATTGAAAATGGTATACCCATCTTACTCATCGAACAATCAGAAAAACTTGATTTGGAAACCTGGAAAAATATTATGAAAAAGCATGGTAAAACTTTTAATGATTGATTTATTTTATTCTTTCTTTACCTGTTTGTTGAGGGTTAATTTTTAGATTTATACTGATAATAAAGTGAATTTCTGAAAGATTATTTTTGTTTTATATGAAAAGGCACATATTAGTTCTGTTAATATTTTTTGTCGCAAGTCAAATTGCTGCCCAATTACAACAGTCGCTAAATAACAAATATCAACTTGCACAAAGTTTTGAACAGGATGGTCAATTAGAAAAAGCGGCTTCACTCTTTCTTGAACTTTATAATGCACAGCCGAACAATCCAATTTATTTAGAAGACTTAAATCGGGTTTATTTGAAGCAGAAGAAGTATGATTTATCTGTACAATTGCTTTTAGATGGTATTAAAGCAAGGCCGACTGACATTACACTCTACGGGTTACTTGGTTCTACTTATTTTATTATGGATGACAAAGACAAAGCACATGAAGCTTGGGATAATGGTATAAAATCTAATTCAGAGTCAATTACTGCATATCGTTTGATGGCAAATTATGCTTTGCAAAACAGAGATTTTGAGACTGCTGTTAAATATTTGAAAGAAGCAAAAAGAAAATCTGCCGACCCGTTAATTTTTTCTTATGACTTAGCTAATATTTATTCTTCACAAATGGATTTTGCTTCTGCAATGAAAGAATATTGTGAACTTTTGGTTCAAAAACCAAATCAAATTGATGTGGTAAAAGCAAGAATTCAAAATTATATTAGTCGGCCAGGTTCTCTACCACAATCTTTAGATATAGTTAACAACTTCCTAAAAAGCAGTAGGTCGCCGGTTCTTTATGACCTGCTTGCTTTTCTTTATATGCAAGCTGATAATTACGAGGCTGCTCTTAATTCAATAATAAAATATGATGAGTTAATAAATTCTCAAGGTGTTCGACTTTTGGGGTTCGCTCAAGAAGCAATGAGGAATAACAAGTATGAACAGGCTACTAAAGCATATAAATTAATTATTGATAAATATAAGAACTCATCTTTATTGCCTATTGCTCATTTAGGTTATACAAAAACATTGGAGGCTTTAACAGACCAAAAATATTCAGATAGTACAGAAAATTGGAAGCCATATAAAAAATTAAAAGTTGTGGGAAAAGAAGATTACTTAAAAGTTATTGACGCATATAAAAGCTTAATCAATATTAATAACAATTCGGCCATTAAAGATGAAGCAGTATTTCGAATGGCAATGATATATAAAGATAAACTTTTAGATTTTTACAAGGCTGACAGTCTTTTAACAATAGATTCAAAACTTTCTCCATCAAGTGAATTTGGCGTTAAAGCAAATATTGAATTAGGGAAGGTTAAAATTTATCAAGGTGAGTTAAAATCTGCGGCAGATTTTTTTGAAAAAGTTGAGAAAAATCCGAGAGCTTCAATAAATCTTAAGAATGAAGCTGCATATTACAATGCTAAGATTTTATTTTGGTCTAATAAATTTAAAGAAGCACTTTCTAAGTTAAACCAGGTACAATCAAATTTAGCTTATTCTTTTGCCAACGATGCAATTGCATTGTCGTTTCTAATATCCATCTCAAAAAATGATTCAACAGCCCTATCAAATTATGCGGCTATTGATTTACTTACTGAACGAAACAAAATTTCTGATGCGATAGAAAAAATCAAAGATTTCTTGCCTAAGCTAAGCTCGTTTATACTTAAGGACTTAATAACGGTTAAATATGCTGAACTTTTAATTGCAGAAAACAATTACCCAATTGCAATAAAAATTCTTGAGGGGACAGTTAGTCAAAAACCAGCAAGTATATATTCAGACAAATCAATGTTTTTATTAGGTAAAATTTACCAATTTGCTATAAATGACCGAATTAAAGCATTAGAAAATTATACAAGGCTACTTGAAAGTTTCCCTAACTCATTATATCTTGAAGAAGTTCGTGAACAAATAAATGCTTTAACAACTAAAGGCGGTTAAAATGACAGAGGATAATAGCGGTAAAACGGTTAAATGTTCCTTTTGCGGAAGAGACGGTTCAGAGGTAACAAGTATGGTCGCCGGTCCTGATGTTTATATCTGTGATATCTGTATTAAAACTAGCGTCGATATTTTGAAAAATAATTTATCGTCTTTTAGTAGAAAGGAAAAGTTTCATGCCTCGTTAACTCCTGAGATGATTAAAAAAGCTTTAGATGAATATGTAATTGACCAAGATAAAGCAAAAAAAATATTAGCGGTTGCTGTTTATAATCACTATAAAAGAATTTCCAGTTCCTCTTCAATGTTTGATTTGGATGATGTTGAAATTGAAAAGAGCAATATTTTGTTGATTGGTCCTACTGGTGTAGGAAAAACCTTATTGGCTCAAACGCTTGCAAAAATTTTAGACGTCCCCTTTGCAATTGCAGACGCTACAACACTTACCGAAGCCGGTTACGTAGGTGATGATGTTGAAACAGTATTGGTGCGTTTGCTTCAAGCTGCTGATTACAATTTGGACAAGGCGCAAAAAGGAATTGTTTACATCGATGAAATAGATAAAATTTCTAGAAAAAGTGAAAGTACGTCAATTACAAGAGATGTGTCGGGCGAAGGCGTTCAACAAGCACTATTAAAAATATTGGAAGGTACAGTTGCAGGTGTTCCTCCCCGCGGGGGCAGAAAACACCCTGAACAAAGTCTAATAAACGTTAACACAAAAAATATTCTTTTTATTTGTGGCGGCGCTTTTGATGGAATTGAATCTATAATTGCTTCTCGTATAAACAAAAATACAATTGGCTTTGATACCGAAATAAATAATACAATAAAAGAAGATAGAGATAATCTTGTGCAAAAGGTTTTACCGGAAGATTTAATTAAGTATGGACTTATACCAGAGTTAGTGGGAAGACTTCCAATTATTGCACCATTAAATTCGTTAAACGAAAAAGCACTAAAGAACATTTTAACTGAACCAAAAAATGCTATTATTAAACAATACAAAAAACTTTTCATGATGGAAGGTGTTGAACTGGAATTCGATCAGAAAGCTTTAGATGAAATTGTTAAAATAACTCTTAAAAGAAAAACAGGTGCACGGGCATTGCGTTCTATTGTTGAGGGTATATTGTTGGATGTAATGTATGAATTGCCAACTTTGGATAATGTGGATAAATGCTTAATTACCCGCGATACTGTAGTGAAAGGCGAAAAACCTTTGTTCATTGAATCAGACCGTAAGACCGCCTAAGTATTCTTTAGGTCTTTTACTTATCCATTGCAGAAAGAAAAATGCAAATCTATTTTTGCCTTCAGTGAAAAGTATTCTATTATGAAAAAAATATTTCTTTTACTGGTCTTATATGTAACTGCAACATATGCTCAATCAAAGTTATTGATATACATGGACCTTGAGCAAACAGACCACTTAAAAGCATACGGGATTACTTATAATGCACTAAAATCTGGTTCAGTTGCAGATTGGCTGCTTAATTATAGGGGTGGTTCCTTTATGCTTGACTACACAGAAGATTTGGCAATGAAATGTAGATTAAAAGGGGTAGCTTTTGAAAAAATTTCGCCAACTGAGGCAGCTAAAATATATGCACTGGTTCAAAGTAACGACCAAAATATGGATGTTGTTAGACTGGAAAAGGCTCCCAAAATTGCTGTCTATGTTCCACCTGGATTTAAACCTTGGGACGATGCTGTAACTCTTGCTTTAGAATATGCAGAGGTACCGTACGATAAAATTTGGGTGGAAGAAATCCTAAATGGCAGTTTAAAAAAATATGATTGGTTACATTTGCATCATGAAGATTTTACTGGACAGTATGGAAAATTTTATGCTTCATTTGGGAATGCTCAATGGTATATAGAGCAGCAAATGACTTACGAAAATGAAGCTAAAAAACTTGGCTTCAAAAAAGTTTCTGAAATGGAAAAAGCAGTTGTTCAAGCTATAAAAGATTACGTTGGACAAGGTGGATTTTTGTTTGCAATGTGTTCCGCAACTGACTCTTTCGATATTGCTCTTGCTGCAATGAACGTGGATATTTGTGATAGAATGTATGACGGCGACCCTCCCGACCCAGATGCTCAAAAGAAACTAAATTATTCAAACACTTTAGCCTTCCAAAATTTTACTTTGGAAATGAACCCACTTGTCTATGAGTTCAGTGATATTGATATACAACCATCCGAAATAGGAAGTCAACAAAACGATTATTTTACTTTGTTTGATTTCTCCGCAAAGTATGACCCTGTCCCGACGATGCTTACACAAGACCATGTTAATGTTATTCATGGCTTTATGGGTCAAACTACAATGTTTAGGAAAAAGCTCATTAAACCCTCCGTAATTATTTTGGCTGAACGAGCCGGTACAGACCAAGTAAAGTATATTCATGGAAACTATGGCAGAGGAACTTTTACTTTTTATGGTGGTCATGACCCGGAAGATTATCAGCATGCTGTTGGAGACCCGCCTACAGATCTTAGTCTATATAAAAATTCACCAGGCTATAGATTAATTCTTAACAACATTCTTTTTCCAGCAGCTAAAAAGAAAAAACAGAAAACATAAATTAGAACTCATGTATAACATAACTCTTATATTTTTCTCAGAAATACAGCAGCAAATTTTTTTGAATAAATTAAAGGACTTTTAAGCATCTTTACTGCAATAACTAAAGTTGAGTATTTATTCCTTTCATAATAGTCTAATGCCCCAAAAAAAATCTGCATTAAAACTTAAAAATTCGGATATTCGAACTGCCAAAAACAATTAAAGGGAACTGCTATGAAAAAATTAGTGGTGTTCTTTCTTTTGTTGATTTCAACCGCAACAGTTATCTCTCAAACTCTAAAATCACCAGAACAATTTCTTGGCTATAAGGTAGGCAGCGATTACAAAATAGCAGACTATGAAACAATTCAACAATATTTTAAACATCTTGCCGAGAATTCTGATAAAATTATTTATCGTGAAATAGGAAAAACCTCGCTTAATAGAAATATGTTCATGGCGATTTTAAGTTCATCCGAGAATCTTAAAAATCTCGATAAGTATAAACAAATAATTTCTGAACTTTCAGACCCAAGAAAAATCAGTGATGATGTTGCACACAAGCTTGCTCAAGAAGGTAAGGTAGTTGTGCTTGTAACATGTAATATTCATTCAACTGAAATTGCATCTGCGCAAATGTCAATGGAATTAGCTTACAAGTTGATAACCGGTACTGCGCCACAAAAGGTGAATGAGTCACTTAATAATATTATTTTTCTCCTTATACCTTCATTAAATCCCGATGGTACTTCAATGGTAGTTGATTGGTACAATAAGTATGTTAACACTGAATATGATGGTAGTCCAATGCCATGGCTTTATCATTATTATGCTGGACATGATAACAATCGAGACTGGTTCATGTTTAATCTCCCCGAAACAAAAAATGTAGCCAAGATCGCATTCAAGGAATTCTTACCTCAAGTTTGGTTAGATGAACATCAAATGGGGAGTACTGGTGCAAGGCTATTTGTTATGCCTTATAAAGATCCTGTTAATCCTAACGTGCATCCATTAAACTGGAGATGGCAGAAGGTTTTGGGGGGACTGCAATGCTTGGATTTACAAGAACAAGGCTTTAAGGGGGTTATCGATAATGCTTATTATGAAGGCTGGTGGGAAGGAGCAGCGCATAATGGTATGTGGCATAATCAAATTGCATTGCTTTCTGAAATGGCGAGTTGTAATGTAGCGAGTCCAATTTACATTGACCCTTCAGAAGTGAAAGCTACAAATGAGATAACAACTTATGATATTAGAACAAACTATCCTGACCCTTGGCGCGGTGGATGGTGGCGCTTGAGAGATATTGTTGATTATGAACTCGCTCTTACTTACAGCTTGCTTCAAAGTACAGCTAAGTATAAAACCAGGTTACTTTACGATTATTACTCGATGTGTAAAGACGCTGTTGAAAAAGGGAAAACTGAGAGCCCTTATGCGTTTGTAATACCACGTGACCAACATGACCCTGTTACAACCTCGAAAATGATTGAAATACTTCAATTGGGCGGAGTTGAAGTAAATTATTCTGATAAAGAATTTAAAATCGATAATATTACTTATCCAGCTAATTCGTATATAATTTATTTAGCTCAACCTAATGGAAGGTATGTAAAAGATTTATTTGAAGAACAGGATTATCCTGACTTAAGAACGTCGCGTACTCAAACACCAATTAGACCTTACGATGTTGCTGGATGGACGTTGCCATATATGATGGGAGTGAAATTTTTTACTATTGAAAAACCTTTTTCATTGGAAACAAAATCATTAGATAACCCAAATTATCAATCTGGTTTTGTAGAAAATTCTTCTGGCAAATATTTTATTGCTCCAGCCGGCTTGAATGTAAATTCTACACTAATAAACAAACTTCAAAAAGAAAATATACCTGTCTATTGGACTACAGAAAAAATTTCTACTAACTCAAAAGAATTCATGCAAGGCAGTGTTGTAGTTTCGGCAAGTGAAAAAAGTAAGAGCTTTCTTGAAACTATTGCTAAAGAGCTTCACTTAAAAATTTATTCTGTGGAAAATGTTGATGTTTCCAAACTTAAAGAACTTAAAAAAGTGAGACTTGGCATTTACAATTCATATTCAGCAAATATGGATGAAGGTTGGACAAGGCTTCTTTTAGAAAATTATGGTTTCGAATTTAAGCGGCTGGAGAACAAAGATTTTAAAAACAAGAGATTGAAGGATATAGTGGATGTGATAATTATTCCTGATATGGAACCAGAAATAATTAAAACCGGAAAATTTAGCGGCGGTCGTGCGCGCTTCTACAGGCCAAAGCCGCCTGAATATGAAGGTGGTATTGAAAAAGAAGGTGTAGAAAACTTAAAAACATTTGTTGAAAAAGATGGCGGTTATATAATTACAATCGGTAATGCTTGTAATTTTGCTATTGAAGACTTGGGTGTGCATGTCAATAATATATTGAAAAATGTAAAAAGTGATAACTTTTATTGTCCGGGCTCTTTATTAAAAATGATAGTAGACAATACTCAACCGCTTGGCTATGGATTAGAAAATGAAATAATTGGTTATCAAAACTCCAATATTGCTTTTGCTACTACAGTACCTTTTGGTCAATACGATAGATCAATTGTTGTTAGATACCCAACAAAGAATATCTTAAAATCCGGATTTCTAAATGGGGAGGACTATCTTTATCAACGAGGCGCTGCAGTAGATGTTAAACAAAAAAAAGGCCATGTTGTACTTTTGGGGTTTAAACCTCAAAATAGGCATCAAACTTTTGGTACGTTTAAATTACTTTTTAATGCAATACACATGGCAGGCATGAATTAAAAAAATGTTTTACCAAATATGTATTACAAAAAACGATATAAAGGGAAATCTTTCCAAAAAAATTGTGATTTTACCTTTTATGTCACAAGTGTGAAAATCGAAAAGTAATTGAAGGGTTTGTACTTACACAATAATACTCAGCTGATTATAATGATAAGTGCAGACCCTTCCTTAGTTAAATTTTCACTATTTATTTACCAATTACTTTTAACCCCGCCCGTATAAGAATATATGAAATCAGGTTTAACTTTTATTTCTATCTTCAGAGCCCTTTTCTTATATTTGCCAGAAAAATTTTTTGAGGTTTACAATCGCAAAGAATAATCAAAATGAAGTAATAGAAAAAATAGTTTCACTTGCAAAACGAAGAGGATTTGTTTTTCAATCAAGTGAAATTTACGGCGGCTTAAATGGCTGCTGGGATTATGGTCCACTCGGTGTTGAGTTACTGAACAACATAAAGACCGAGTGGTGGAAATTTATGACATATAGAGAAGATATTGAAGGTATAGATGCATCAATACTTATGCATCAGAAAGTTTGGATTGCATCTGGACACGTAGAAAACTTTACTGACCCTATGATTGACTGCAGAAATTGTAAAGCACGTTTTCGGCTTGATACGCTTTCGGAATTAATAAGTGATAAAAACAAGGAAAAAGCTTTAAGTGAGCTGAATCCCAAATTATTAGAGAGCAATGGTAGTCTTGTAGATAAATTTACTGCTGCTCTGGAAGACCCCCCCACTGCACCTAAATTACTTGAACTAATTAATTGTCCACAATGCGGTGCTAAAGGTTCGTTTACTAACCCGCGTAAGTTTAATCTTATGTTTAAAACGTTTGTTGGTCCAGTAGAAAATGAAGAGAATGTTGTTTATTTAAGACCAGAGACGGCGCAGGGTATCTATGTTAATTTTTTGAATGTACTTAATTCGAGTAGACAAAAACTGCCATTTGGAATTGCACAAATAGGAAAAGCATTTAGAAATGAAATTAACACCAAGAATTTTCTTTTTCGTACTCGTGAGTTTGAGCAGATGGAAATGCAATATTTTGTAAAACCTGGCACGGATAAAAAGTATTATGACGAATGGAAAGAAAGAAGAATAAATTGGTTTAAATCCTTGGGAATGACCCCCTCTAAATTGCGTTTTCACGACCACCCGCCAGAAAAATTAGCTCATTATGCTAAAGAAGCAACTGATATTGAATACCAATTTCCTTTCGGCTGGGGCGAAATTGAAGGAATTCATAATAGAACAGATTATGATTTATCGCGTCATCAACAATATTCTGGTAAATCACAATTATACTTCGACGATGAAACAAAGGAAAAATATATTCCATATATAATTGAAACATCTGCCGGCGCAAGTAGGTCATTTATGGCGTTTTTTATTGATGCCTATTACGAAGAAGAAGTCCGTGGCGAAATAAGAAGTGTTTTAAGATTTCATCCTAAACTTGCACCAATTAAAACTGCTGTTTTCCCATTAGTTAATAAAGACGGTATGCCTGAAGTTGCAAAAAAAATTGAATCGGAATTGAGACCTTATTTAAAGGTATTTTATGACGATAAGGGCGCAGTGGGAAGACGCTACAGAAGAATGGATGAAGCTGGAACACCTTATTGCATAACAGTTGATGGACAAACATTGCAAGATAATACTGTTACAGTTCGTGATAGAGACTCAATGGAACAAATTAGAATAGCTGTTGATAATTTGCTGCCATATCTGTTGGGTAAATTGAAATAATTGCTGTCCCTACTTAAAAAATTTTGATAGTAATAAAAAACAATACTTTTCAAAATTTTTATCAGCCGCAAATTCATTTCTAACAAATTCCCTGTGCTACCACAGCCTTCCAAAATACTTTTTAGAAACGAAGAGAAGAGAATTCATCACTTAATGGAAAGTAAATATTGTATTTATTTTTATTGCTTTTGAAGTAAGGGTATGAGTGTTTTTATTCTTTGAAAGAAAAATCTCATTTATATTACAAAAACTCGCACAATAAATTTTTATAATAAAAAATTATGTAGACAGATAAAGCTGCTGTATTGTTTCTTCATGGGAATCCACCTCTTCGTGGATAGAATTTATTCATTCCTTGCGTAAGAAAATGCAATTAAGTAAGTTTCTTGAAATATTTTATTAATTGCAAATTTCGGAGGTTAAATGAAAGAATTAATTTTAGAGAAAATTGAACAAGCTGTTGAAATTTTGAACGAAAAAAATATTGATATGTGGATGACGTTTGTGCGAGAGACTGGAAATATGAAAGACCCTATGATGGATATGATAGTTGGAACTCATGCTACCTGGCAATCAGCTTTCATTATTACAAAAAACGGAGATACCCACGCTATAATTGGTTCTTTGGAATTCGAAAATATGAAATCTGTGGGAACTTATAAAAATATTCACCCCTATCTTAAATCTATTAAAGAAAAACTAATTGATGTAATCAGCAAGATTAATCCTAATAAAATTGCTGTTAACTTCTCCAGAAATTCAATCTTAGCCGATGGACTCACCCATGGGATGTATCTTGAATTAATTGATCATCTGAAAGACTCGCCTTTTGCAGAAAGGCTTGTTTCATCTGAAGAAATAATTGCAGCATTAAGGGGCAGAAAATCTCCTAAAGAACTTTCTCTTATGAAAGAAGCTATTAAAGAAACTCTAAAAATTTTCAATGAGGTAACGAGCTTTATTAAACCTGGAGTAACCGAAAAAGAAATTGCAGATTTTGTTTTAAGTATTGTTGACAAAAATGGTTATGGTCTTGCGTGGGATAAAGAACAATGCCCTGCAGTGTTTACAGGACCAAATACTGCCGGTGCACACGCAAGCCCTACCAACAGAAAGGTGGAACAAGGACATGTAATTAACATGGATTTTGGTCTTAATATAAATGGCTATTGCTCAGATTTACAGAGAACATGGTATGTATTGAGACCAGGCGAAGACAAAGCCCCTTTTGAAGTTCAAAAAGGTTTTGATGTAATAAAAGAGTCAATCCAATTGGCTGCAAAGGAATTAAGACCAGGAAGGCTGGGCTGGGAAATCGATTTTATTGCTCGTGACAATATACTGAAGCACGGCTACGAAGAATATCCACATGGACTTGGTCATCAGATTGGCAGATTTGCACACGACGGCGGTGCATTGCTTGGTCCGCGCTGGGAACGCTACGGCAACCTTCCATTTTTACCAATTGAAGAAAAACAAGTTTATACTCTTGAACCGCGTCTAACTATTGAAGGATACGGCATTGCAACCATAGAAGAAGAAGTTGTAGTAACAAAAAATGGAAGCGAATTCCTTTCGGAACCTCAAAAGGATATTTATTTGATCTATGCTTAGACTTAAGTAAGGGTTGTTTATTATTTTTATAGCTGATTATTGAACTGCATGGTGAACAACCATTGCTTTTAAAAAAATAACACTTAATATCCTCTTGCTTATATTTAATATTGCAGAGTACATATAATCTTGAAAGGGAACTAAATGGGTACAAAAACATTAGTATCACCTGAGCAACACTGGCTTTTGTGGGCAATTTTAATTGCTGTAGCAACTTTTGGAATTTGGTCCGAAAAAACTAAGTGGGGCTCAAAACTTTCTGGGGCAGTTGTATCAATTATTGGCTCTTTTATCCTTTCGAACTTATCGATAATCCCTACTGTTTCACCAACTTACGATATTGTCTGGTCTTACCTCGTCCCTTTAGCAATTCCTATGCTGCTTTTTAAAGCAAATATAAAAAGAATTGTGAAAGAATCCGGTCCGACCTTAATTGCATTTTTCTTAGGTGCAATTGGAACAATAGTCGGGACTATAATTGCTTTTTCTTTATTAAACTTAGGAGTGCATAACTGGCAGCTTGCTGCAATTTTTTCAGCAACTTATATAGGTGGTTCTATGAACTATGTGGCAGCTTCTCAAGCAGTCCAATTAAACTCACCTGAGATTCTAACAGCTGGAGTTGCTGCCGATAATTTGGTAATGGCTTTGTATTTCTTGATTCTGTTCGCTATTCCTTCTTTTAAATTTTTTCAAAAAAAGTATAAAACTAAACACTTAGAAAACGCTGAAGGTCCTACCGAAGATTTTAACTTAGTAGAACCAGGAAATAATTCAACTGATTTAATAAATATAGCGAAGACTTTTTCAATTGCATCCGGGATTTGCGCTTTAGGTTTTTTAGCACAAGATGGTCTACAGTTAATGGGAATCCACCACTTCGTGGAAGGAAGTGCTATTTTAATTATCACCGCTATTACGGTTTTAATTGCAACTCTGTTTCATAAATCTGTCAGCAAAATAAAGGGTGCTGACCAAATTGGAACTTTCTTAATGCAAATTTTCTTTGCTGCTATTGGGGCAAGTGCAAATATCGGCGTAGTTCTTTCTTATGGACCCATACTTTTCGTTTTTGCAGGGCTGATATTGTTAATTCATCTGATCTTTATCCTTATCTCCGGCAAGTTATTGAATCTTGATTTAGCAGAAATTCTTATTGCTTCTAACGCTAATATGGGGGGACCAACAACGGCAGCAGCTATGGCTGTGGGAAGAAAATGGAACGCTTTAGTTTTACCAGCCATTCTCTGCGGAACCCTCGGATACGCAATCGCTACTTTCATTGGTGTGGGACTTGGTTTTTGGCTCAAAACACTTTAATTGAATGTAGAAATCAGAATTTGGGAAAAAATATTTTCTCTAACGAAGGTGTATTATTATTTAAGATTATGTTAAATTCACCACGAAAAATTAACAATAACTTTGATATAATGATTATTCTTTTGTTGCTTTTTATATTACCAGCTACAATTATTTCTCAATCTAATTTAGATTCTTTATCAAAAGCAATCTCAAAACTGCCCGATACAACTCAAATTAGATTGTTAACAGATTTCTGCTGGCAAAATAGAAGTAAAAATCCTTATGAAGCACTTAAAAGCGCTGAAAAAGCAATAAAAATTTCTGATAAAATTGACAATAAAAAATTGAAAGCAAAAGCACTAAACTTAATGGGTGTGGTCTATCGTAACTTGGGTAATTATGATAAGTCACTAAGTATGTACAATTCAGCACTAAAAAATGCTGAAGAAGCAAAAGACTCTGTACAAATAGCCTATTCTTATAATAACTTAGGCGGAATTTATAGGTTAGAAGGCAATAATGTGCTGGCTTTGGAATACATACTTAAAGCGTTGAAAATTTTTGAAAGACTAAATCTCAAATCCGGTATTTCCTTTTGTACAATAAATATTGGACTTATTTACACTAATCAAGAAAATTATCTCAAAGCGTTAGAATATTTAAACTATACTCTTAGAATACGTAATGAAATTAACGATAGAGCTGGTAGAGCATTAACTCTAAATCTAATTGCAGAAGTCTACTACAAAATGCACGAAATAACAGTTGCTTTAAAATATTACTTAGAAGCAGAAAAAGAATATAGAGCGCTCGATGATAAAAAAGGATTAGCTGCAGTTTGGGGTGGTATTGGTAGGATTTATTTCGACCAAAACAATTTACAAAAAGCTTTGGAATATAGAAAACGTGCTCTTGATCTTTCCTACAAAATTAGTTACTCCGAAGGTGAGGTTACAAATCACAATAACTTAGCTTTAATTTATGCTAAATTGGATAAGATTAAAGAAGCTGAGGATAATCTTAAAAAAGCTCAGGCTATCGCATCAAATTTAAAAACCGCTTACCTTGAATTAGAATGTTACAAATTTTGGTCAGACTATTACGAGCTAAGAGGAAATTATAAAAAAGCATTATTCTATAACAAAAAATATATTACATTAAAAGACTCCATAGCTAGCAAAGAAAATTTAGCCCTAATAAGCTCAATGGAAGCGGCATATAAAGCAGAAAAAATAGAAAAGGAAAATGCTATTCTTCATATAGATAATGAGCTTAATAAAAAGCAGAGAAATTATTTATTAGTTATCGCTTTCCTTATTATAGTTATTGCTGGGTTTATTTACAGCAGATACAGAGCTAAAAGGATAGCAAGTGATAAGTATAAAGAGTTGAATGCTGTTAAAGATAAATTCTTTAAAATAATTGCACATGACCTTAAAGCACCTTTTAACACTATCTTAGGCAGTGTTGACATATTAAAGAATAACTACCACGAACTAACAGATGAAGAAAGATTTAGTTTATTAAATAATATTGCCTCAACTGCAGATAAAAGCTATCAACTGCTTGATAACCTGCTTGTTTGGTCACAATCTCAAACTGGCAAGATAAAATTCAATCCTTCTAAAATTAACTTATCACATTTATTTAAAGAGACAGCCTCACTTTTTGAACACGCTGCCAAAAATAAAAATTTAGAGTTAGTAATTGACTGCCCAGAAAATTTGGAAGTTTATGCTGATGAGCAAATGTTACATACAGTTATGAGAAATCTTATTTCAAATGGAATAAAATTTACAGAAAAAGGACAAATTACAATTAAGGCATATAAAGAAGATGGCAGTTTAAAGGTTATAGTTAACGATACTGGAATAGGGATGGATGAGGCATTTTACAAAAATCTCTTTAAAGTTGATCATTATGTTTCAACTTATGGAACACATGGTGAAAAAGGAACAGGCTTAGGATTAATCTTATGCAAAGAATTTATTGAAAAACACAACGGGAAAATCTGGGTGGAAAGTAAACTGGGTGAAGGCAGCAAATTTATTTTTACAATTCCTTTAATTACAAATAGCAAAAAATAATATTTTAGAGACGTTTGAAAATTACTTTTATTAGTCATGAGTTTATAAAAAATAATTCTTTACGTTGCACTCATTTTTTTAAAAAAATTACTTTTTACAATTATTTAATTAAGCATAGATTTTCATAATTTTCTGATCAACTTTAATTTACTAAATGAGGCTCCATGAAATTTTTAAAATTCAAAAACAGCAACGAACAAGTTCCTATTGGCAAATTAGTCTGTGTTGGACGAAATTATGCAGCTCATGCAAAAGAATTAGGGAATGAAGTTCCAGAATTTCCTGTCATATTTCTAAAGGCTGCATCAAATGTAATTTATTCTGGTCAATCAGTTATTCATCCAAAATATTCCAATAATTTACATCATGAAGTCGAACTTGTTCTTTACATAGGAGAAACAATTAAAAATGCTAATGATGATGAGGCTGAGAATGCAATTTATGGTTATGCAGTTGGTCTGGATATGACTTTACGCGACCTTCAATTTGAATTTATGAAAAAAGGTGACCCATGGACACTTTCAAAAAGCTTCGATACATCTGCAGTTCTTTCTGATTTTATTTTGAAAAAAGATTATAAACTTAAAGGCAACGAAAATATTTCACTTTCTGTGAATGGCACTATACGGCAGAATTCATCATTAAAAAATATGTTATTCCCGCCTTCTAAGATTGTGAAATATGTTTCAGAAAAAATGACTTTGGAAAAAGGAGACTTAATTTTTACCGGGAC
Source organism: Melioribacteraceae bacterium 4301-Me (assembly GCA_041538185.1). NCBI lineage: Bacteria > Pseudomonadati > Ignavibacteriota > Ignavibacteria > Ignavibacteriales > Melioribacteraceae > Pyranulibacter > Pyranulibacter aquaticus. The sequence goes on from JBGORM010000009.1 coordinate 55,940, forward strand.
TCCAGAAGGAGTAGGAAGAGTAGTTGTTGGTGATAAAATCTTTGCGCAGATTGAAAACATAGGAAGCTTAGAAACAACTATAGCTGAATAAATATTGAGGAATTTATGCCAATATTCGAATATAAGTGTAACAACGGTGGGGAAAAATTTAAGATACTTCATATCTCAGGAAATATTAAAGCTTTACAAAATGCAATTACAATATTTTTCAGCAAGGAACAAAATTACTTCTTCCCACAATATCACTTAAGAAAGCAGAAGCATCATCAAACATAAATGAATTATTGAACATCACGTAATTTATTTCTTTATCACAAGCATTATAAATTTTATTTAGTTCATAAATATTAAGCTTATGATTATAATTAATTCGTTTTCCTTCGTAACTGCCATGAATCCGATAGTAATTAAATTTACCGTGTACAGGTTTATTTAATTGTGGTGATAAAGGGTCAATGCAATGAATTAGATTTAACTCTTTACATATTTCTTTAATTTCATTGTTGTTCCAATTACCTCTCACTTCCCAAATAAAAGTAAATTTATTTTTGTTTCCTATCGAATCAAAAAAAGTCGTTATGTTTTTCATATTTGTTCCATTTGGTTTAAAGCTTGACGGTGTTTGGAATAAAATTTTGTCGCAGCCGAGTTCATTAGCAAATTCTTTTGTTCTTTCCCATGCATTAAATACTTCATCTGTTGGTTGAAAATATCCATAATATTTTTTTCTATTATCCGGAATTTTTTCTTTGAGTCTTCTGTAAGTAAAGCTTGATGGAGGATGAGTTATTAATTGCCAGGCTTTAATAATAAATTTAAAATCTTTGTTAATTGATTTTGCCTCTTGTTTCCATCTAGTTGCAATGTCTAATCCCGGAAGCTGATAAAAGGTAATATTGATTTCTATGCAGTTGAATGCATTAAAATATTTTTTATGGGATACTGGAAAGCCGCAGCAGCCAACAATTATTTTTTTGCTTTTCTGTTGCATAAGATGAACAACGTGTAGCCTAAAATTTTATTTTCAGCCAAATTTCCCATTAGTATATTGGCGGACATACCCGCCTGTCGTGCATGTTGTACTCCATAAAAATTGTAGTTTTGGGTTACAAAAATGCTTTGTCTTTATTTATCATGAGTATTCACCCACGAAGTGGTGGATTCCCACACTTCGTGGTAAAAACTGCAAACTTTTTGCTAATTGATTTATGCAATTAATATAAGGAAAATTATTTTAACCATCATTGCTAACCCCGATGTATTTTGTCAGTATTAAACGATCTCTCACCAACTCTTTTCACTGTTATTGTAAAAAAAATCATCATCTTCTTTTTTGTTGAAAGTTGTTTCACTCACTTCGCTCGTTCTCAATAACGGTAAAAACAAGATTGAATCAAAACTTTGACTTTGTCTTCATTAGTTATACCATATCTGTCCAATATATTTTTTATTTCGTCTCTAAATGGACTTAATCTATTTCTTTGTTCTTTATCCTATAAATATTTTGTCCTGAGGGGACAATAAAGCTTTGATTATGCATAAACCAATGTAATCCCTTTAGGGATTATATAGTTATAGAATAAATAAATATCAAACTGAAGTTAAAAGTCCCGTAGGGACGAGATAGGGGTTTGATTTACAAGACAAGTAGAATAGTCCAAAATCATGAAGTTTTCTAAATTTATTTGGTAATTCATCCCTTCGGGATTTGATTTCAAAATTATTTTGGACAGCACTGAGTTATACGGAGAGTTCACGGAGTAGTACATAATTGGCGAGGAACCATTGAACCCTATAACTGAAATGATTTTATTTGATTCATAAGCTAATAAGATTTCAATAGAGTAGTAATACTTTCGGACAGAGGTTAACGGGCTTTTGACTCAATTATACCATAAACAAAATCTTACCACTAAGTGTGGGAATCCACCGCCCACGAACTGGTGGATTCCTATTTGTGGGTGGTGAATTCTCATTTTATTTTTTAAATAACCTTAATAACATTTCCTAACAAAAAGAAGATTAACTTTATTACCTTATTCTTAATTTGCTTCTTCAAATAATTTTTAGTCCAAATAGTTCACCGGTTTGTGCTATCAGGTTAAAAAATTTAATCGTCTTGCCTTTTTGTGTTAAAGACTTCTTCCCTCCGCTGTTGGCTGGATCGCATGACAGTAATGAGTTTTAGTAGGACTATTTTAGTTGTTTTGATCAAAAAGTCAAAAACTCACAGAATGATAGTTATTTCTCATTCTATATATAAATTTCTTTTTACACTAAAAGCACGACTACAGAATTTTGCAACACGCACGCTTGGTATGTTGAGTTAATCCTCATGAATTTTTTCGGTTAGATTTATTTAAATTACAGTTAGAATATTATTTTTTAACGTGAGAAGTTGGATACAATAAACATTCAAATACTTGGGACAAAAAGTTGCAGCGATACTCGTAAAGCGGAAAGATTTTTCAAGGAAAGAAGAATTCCATATCACTTCAGAGATTTGAACGAGAAGGGATTAACAAAAGGCGAACTTGATAATATCAAAAGTAAAATTCCCATAGAAGAATTAATTGACCGCGAAGGTAAGCAATATAAAAAACGCAATTTGCAATTCATGGTTTTTAGTTTAGAAGAAGAATTACTCAATGATTCTTTATTACTTAAGACACCAATTGTTCGATATGGAAGAGAAGTTACAATTGGTTATCAACCCGAAATTTGGAAAAAGTGGATTAGTTGATTCCGTTAAGAATTATATTTCTTTTATTAAGTTCAGTAATTAATTGCCTATTATTCTGAAATTGAATTCCATCCCAGCCGCATTTTTTTGCACCTTCAACATAATCGAGCACGTCATCAATAAATAAATGTTCGGAAGAAGGCAGTTGCGTGTAAGATTCTACAGTGCGGTAAATTTTTTCTTCCGGTTTAATTGCTTTCACTTCGTAGGAAAGTATTAATTTATCAAAGTAGTTTAAAAAAGAATAATTGCCCCAGCCGTATTTTCTATGAATGTAATTTGTGTTTGAAAGGAGTATTAGTTTGTAGTACTTTTTTAGACTGGGCAGAATAGCTGTTAGTTCTTTATTTTCAATAAAAATATTGGAAAAATATTTACAGAAATCTTCCTTTTCAATTTTGTGTTCCGTCCATTCCATCATTATAGTTAAAAATTCCTCAGTAGTGATTGCTGATTTTTCGTAATCTCTGTGAACATGATAATTTTCTTTGTAAAGTTTTAGGAATCTGTCTCCTAAGCCATTATCGATTTCGTTAAATTTTTTTATGATAATTGAATAATCAAAGGGAATTAAAACGTTGCCTAAGTCGAAAACAATAACAGAAGGGTGGTTCATTTTAACTAACACTCCAAATTTGTTTACTCAAATATATTTCTCTAAAAAGGAAATAAAAAAAGCTGCAGAAAATTACTGCAGCTTTTGTAATATTAGCATAATCAGACAATGTAATTAGCAATTTTAGTGTTCACGATTATTTTACTTCGAACAAATCATCTTTTAAGCCTGTATTTACTTCAATTGAGCTGACAGTTAAATCGATTGTATTAGGACCTAAATTTTGTGAGAGCTTAAAAGGGTACTTAACGCCTTGCACTTCTCTGTAATCTCCGAAATCTAATGTTTGGGTAAAACTGCCTTGAGGCGTATCGACAGTATTAACTTCCCTAATTAAAAAGCCTGTATCTGTATCAAAATATCTAACAATTTTGCTGCCGTCAGCAGTAGTAAAAGTAACCTTATAAGCATTTTTACCATTGATATTTTCCATGCCGGAAAGTTCCATTTTAACACCCAAGCTATCAATATCAAGATACCAATGCATTGAAGATTCAGCTTTCATCTTTTCAATTTGTTGTGGGGTCATTTCTATTGTTTGACCCATGCCAACTACTTTACCTTTCTTGCCATTAAAAATTGTTTCTTGTTTAAAGACGCCGGCATCAAGTACTTGGTAAAGTTTATTAGGCAGTTTTTGATACATAGTTAAAGTTAAGTTCATGCCTTGAATTGACCCGCTCAATTTTGTCGTTTTATCTTTAATTTTCAGTAAATTATCTTTACCTCCAATTGCTTCAATATATTTGTTTAAAATACTTTGGGCAGTAACTCCTTCGGGGATTTTATTTAACGATGGGTCGTATTTATTTCCATATATATCGTAGTAATCTACTTTTCCGCTAAGACTAAATTTTTTCAAGCCGTCAACAATTTCTTCTCCGTTTCCTACTACTATAATATTACAGTTGTTTGGTTTAATATATTTTTTAGCTACAGAAGCAATATCATCAACGGTGACTGCATTTAAGTTTTTAAGGTAATTTTTATAATAGTCTTGAGGCAATTTATATCGAGCAATATTTATTGCAAAATTCGCAATAGTCTGAGGATTTTCTAGTGAACGGGCAAAACTTCCAGTCATATAATTTTTAGTTGTTTGTAATTCATCTTCTTTTACTTTTTCGTTACGTATTCTTCTCAACTCGTTAAAAATTTCAGTTATTGCGCTATCAGTTACAGCATTTCTAACCTTTGTATGTACATAAAAACTGCCGACGTATTGGTCAGAATTTATTGATGAACCAGCGCCATAAGTATAGCCATGTTTTTCTCTTAAATTATTATTTATTCTTGAAAGGAATGACCCTCCAAGAATTGTATTCATTACAGAAGCTGGTATAACATCCTCGCTTGACTTGGGTAGTTCGATTGGGTAACCAATTGTAATTACAGATTGTACAGAGTTACTTCTGTCAACCAACTCCACTTTATTAACAAGAGGTGGTTTCGGTGTGGGAAAAGTTGAAACAGAAACATTCCCTTTTTTCCACTTGCCGAAATATTTTTCGACCAACTTTTGTGCTTCTGCTTTGTTTATGTCACCCACAATTGCTAAATAAGAAATATTTGGCTTAAAATAAGTTTCATAATATTTATTGCACATTTGAAGATTTATTTTATTGACTGATTCTTCAGTCATTGATTCTCCGTAAGGATGATTTTTTCCGTAAAAGAGTGCATCTCTTACACGAGTTGATATTGCATCTGGATTATCTTTGGCGGACGCTAAACTTGAAAGCATTTGTTTTTTTATCTTATCTAATTCTTCTTGTCTAAAAAGAGGATGCAGTAAGATATCTGACATGATATCTAGTAATTTATTGACGTGTTTTTTTAAAGATGCAGCATAAATCCCGGTTGAAGAAGTGTTTAGTGTTGCGCCAATAAAATCTATTTCTTCATCAATTTTATCCTTGGTTCTATTTTTTGTACCTGTTCTCAATAATTCCCCAGCAGCTTCAATATAGCCAGCACTATCTCCTTCAAGAATTGGTGAACGGTCGACAACTAAATTAAAAGCTACGCGTGGCAGTTTGTGGTTTTCTACTACAAAAACCTTTAAGCCATTTTTAAGTGTAAAACTATCATATTTGCCAAGTTTAATTTCGGGTGCAGGACCTGGCTTAGGTCTAACACTTCTATCGACTTGTGCAAAGTTTATTCCACATATTAAAAGAACGATTACCAAAAATTTGTTTTTCATTTTAAACTTCTCCATTGTTCTTTAAATTAATTTCATTTGGTTGAATTGGCTTTTTTAGGTAAATAATATAGAACTACACGATTATCATTATTTAAATATTTATCGGCAACTCTTTTAATATCCTCACGTGTTACCATCATGTATTTATTTATTTCTGTGTTGATAAGGTTTGTATTATGGAAGAATAGATAATAGTTAGCAAGACTTCTTGCAACACCAAGGTTAGTACTGTTAGAAGTAACAAAATCATTTTCGGTTTGGTTCTGCAGTTTTTGATATTCACGTTTAGAAATTAAAGAATCCTTTACCTTATCTAATTCTAACTGCATAGCTTTTTCGAGATCTTCAGCATTCACTCCAACATTTGCAACGGCATAAGTAATGAATAAACCCGGGTCTTCAAGAGCAAAGTTTAATGAACCAGCGTATACCGCTTTTTGCTGCTTGTCTACCAATGACTTGTATAACCTCGAACTTTGTCCCTGTGCGAGGATGGTATTTAACATATCAAGCGCATAATAGTCTGGTGTTCCCTGAGCTGGAATTCTATATGCAAACAGAACAAGTGGAAGTTGTATATTGTCGTAAACTGTATCTCTTACCTCACCGTTTAGAGGCGGTTCGACTATTTGTGGTTGTTTAATCTCGTATTTACCACGCGGTATATCCGCAAAATATTTTTCAATTTCTTTTTTAGCTTGTTCTATGTTTATGTCTCCCGAAATAGAAAGAACAGCATTTTGTGGAACATAATAATGTTTATAAAAATCAATAAACTCGTCCAAAGTAGCTTTGTCGATATATTGTGCAGATCCTATAGGAGTCCATCTGTATGGGTGAACTTTATAAGCATGTTTAAAAACTTGTTCTTGCAATGTGCCATAGGGTTGATTGTCCAACCGCTGCTTTCGCTCTTCTTTTACTACTTTCCTTTGGGTTTCAACTCCAATTGAATCAATTTTCAAATGAAGCATTCTTTCTGATTCCATCCACAATCCAAGTTCTAATTGATTTGATGGCAAAATTTGATAATAAAAAGTTTCATCGAAGGACGTACTTGCATTGTTTTGCCCACCGGCATTCTCTGAAATTTTATCGAACTCGCCCCTGCCAATATATTCAGAACCCTCGAACATTAAATGTTCGAAAAAGTGTGCAAAGCCAGTTCGGTCAGGCTGCTCATTCTTAGAGCCCACATGATAAGTTACTGTAATTGCTACTATCGGCGTTGAATTATCCTGGTGTAAGATTACATGCAGTCCATTGTTAAGGTTGTACTCAACAAAATTAATTTTTCTCTCTTGTGGATAAGTTAATTGGCTTACTACAAAGAGAAAAAGTAAAATTATTTTTACTCTCATCACTCACCCTTTTTAGTTTGTAGTTCTTTATTGCAAATTCATTTATTTAAAATAAATAAAAAAAGCGTTTAATATGAAAGGGAGGCAGTAAAAAATTTTTCCATTGCTTACGGATAGAAAGCGGATTTTTGATTGTGCAAAAGAATCAACTCCAATGGATTTTATAGGAAAAAATTGATGTAAAATTTATGATTAAGTCATATCTGTCCAATATATTTTTTATTTCGTTCCTAAAGGGACTTAATCTATTTCTTTGTTCTTTATCCTAAAAATATTTTGTCCTGACGGGACAATAAAGCTTTGATTATGCATAAACCAATGTAATCCCTTTAGGGATTATATAGTTATAGAACAAATAAATATCATACTGAAGTTAAAAGTCCCGTAGGGACGAGATAGGGATTGATTTACAAGACAAGTAGAATAGTCCAAAATCTTGAAGTTTTCAAATTTATTTGGTAATTCATCCCTTCGGGATTTGATTTCAAAATTATTTTGGACAGCAGTGGATTAAGTAAAATTTTTTACCGAAGCTTTGCAGACTTAATTTTTAATATGCATAAGAGTAATTATTGGCTTATAAGACTTCAAGTTAGCTGCGCGGCAAAGAGAATGTAAATGTAGTTCCTGAATTTACTAAGCTTTTGACCCAAATTTTACCTTTGTTTTTCTCTATCATTTCTTTGCACAAAATTAAACCAAGTCCACTTCCTTTCTCATCGTTTGTACCATAAGTTGAATGATTTACATCCAACCTAAAAAGTTTTCCAATGTCATCTTCTTTTATACCAACGCCGTTATCGATTATAGAAAATTCAATTGTTTTCTCTTTAACTTCAGAAGTTAACCTTACTGTTCCTCCTGGTCTTGTGAATTTTATAGCGTTGGACAAAAGATTTTGCAAAACAGAAAAAATCATATCTTCATCGGCAAAAACAATAGAATCGTTTGATATATCATTTATAATAGAAATGTTTTTGCTATCAGCATTGTTCTGCATTAGACGAATAACTTCTTCGGCTTTATGAGACATATTAAAATTTATTGGTTCAAATTGAATTTTGCCCGATTGAATACGCGACCACTGCAATAAATTTTCCAGTAGATTAAAAACATTTTTTGCTGCCTCGTGAATTTTATTAGCAAAGGAAACTATCTCTTCTTTACTTAATTCTTCTATATCTTCTGTGAGGAACTCGGAAAAGCTGAGAATTGAACTGAAAGGACTTCGTAAATCGTGAGCAATAATTGAAAAGAATTTATCTTTTGAAGCATTAGAATTTTTTAATTCTTGTTCTGATTCTTTTAGTTGTTCATTTACAGCTGCTAACTTGTTAATTAAATTTTTGAGTTGCATTTCAGACTTTTTAGCATCTGTAATATCTCTTAAAATTCCTCTATAAGAAATAATTTTGCCGTTCTGGTCTTTCACAGCCATTGCAGTTTCAAGTACTGTTACTATTTCACCGTTTTTTTTCTTAATGTTAATTTCATAATTTTTTACATAGCCGTCGCGCTCAAGTTTTTGCTTGAAACGTTCACGATCCTCTTTGTGAACATAAAGTTCATTAGCAATATCTATTTTAGCAAGGGGGTAGTTTGGGTCAATACCTAACAGTTCGTAACCGGAAGGATTTAGCTCTAAAAGTTTTCCGTCTGGTGTGCTTTCGTAAATTGCATCTTTAAGTTCAATAAAAAGATTTCTGTATTTATCTTGGATGGATTTTATAGATTCTTCAGTTTTAGTATCACTTGAAATGTCTTTGATTATATAAACTGTAGCTGTTTCCGATTTATTTTTTATGGGAAACGATTTATACTCAACAAAAAATTCAGACCCATTTTTTTTCTTGTTGATAAATTTTCTATCTGTCGGTATGCTGTTTTGTTGATTATCTGTTGGAGTTTGTGCTTCGGAAGGCTGATTATCTGAATGTAATACTTTTATGTTTTTACCTACAATTTCGTTTAGTTCATACAGATATGTTTTGCAGAAAGATTTATTAACGTATGCTATTTCATCGTTTTGGTTTGCTATGATTATGCTTTCATCAATATTCTCAAATATTTGTTTTAATGTTTCGATATTGTCAAATTCTTTGGATAACATTTTTTATGTTTATAATTTTTTAGCGCCCTCTGTGTTGAGCATAAACATAAAAGTCTAATCTCAACCTTGTAAAAATAATATTTACAAATTAAAATTCTATAAAAAATTTAACATGGTTTTCAAGATGAAGTTTTGCCATTTGAACTACAATCGGCAGTAATAAAAATTATCATATTAAATGTAAAAGAAAGGTCAGTTCTTTTTTATTTATTTATATTTTCTAATAGCTTTTTTTAAGCGGTCCATAATTGCAAGGCCAAGTCCTTTTTCCTGGACTTTCTCAACTAAAATGATGTCTAATTTTTGATTTTCAAGTTCGTGTAGATATTGGAATAAATTAGCTGCAGCTTCTCTCAAATCCTTTTTTTCGGAAAGTATTTTTACTGATGCGAATTCATAATTAATTTTTTTTTCACTAAAAAAAATAGCACCGACTTTCTTTTTTTTGTTTTTAAAAATTGAGTTTCTGCTGAGAAAGGCGATTGGAATAGACGGTGCATAGTGGTATGGAAGCTGTCCTGGCGCTGCAGGTTTATTAGAAGTAGTTCTTCTTTTCAATTTACCGGTATAAATTTCAATCTCTTCAATTGGTATCCCGCCTGGTCGTAGTAATTCAACCCCTTTATTGTCAATTTTTATTATTGTTGATTCAACACCAACTCTGCACTTACCGCCATCTAAAATTAAATTAACCTTTTCACCTAACTGGTTTTCAACATGCTGGGCTGTGGTAGGACTCAATTTACTAAATACGTTGGCACTTGGAGCGGCAATAGGAACGCCACTTTTTTTTATTAACTCAAGTGCAACTTTATGGTCAGGCATCCTAATTGCAACTGTTGGATTTCCTGCGGTTACAATGTTGGGTACAATGTCTTTCTTTGGCAAAACTAAAGTTAATGGACCAGGCCAAAATTCTTTTATTAATCTATCAATTAATTTGCTGTTGTAGTTTGTAATTTTATAAAGCATTTTTAAGTCTGATATGTGTAAAATGAGTGGATTAAACTGAGGGCGTTTTTTAACTTCGAATATTTTTGCAACCGCTATTGGGTTAAGCCCGTCTGCACCAAGACCGTAAACAGTTTCAGTAGGAAAAGCTACTAACCCTCCGCTCTTTATTATTTTGGCAGCAAGTGAAATATTTGTCTTGGTTGCATTGACTATATTCATAACAACTATCGAATTTGGCTTTCGAATATAATAAGTTTGAAACGTAAATGTAATTTAATAACATATTTCATTTTACGGAGTTAATGCTATGGAGACGTTAAACGATATAAAAAAATTTTGTAAAGTACTTGCAAATGAAAGCGGTAAGGTAATTAAAAGTTATTTCCGTACAAAAGTTTCTGTAGAAAAAAAAGTAGACTTTTCACCTGTTACAATTGCAGATAAAAAAGCTGAAGAAGTGCTGCGCGAATTGATAATGAAAGAATTTCCCGAGCATGGAATTTTAGGTGAAGAATTTGGTGAGTATAATTCTAATGCTGAGTATAAATGGGTACTTGATCCAATTGACGGCACTAAAAGCTTTATCTGCGGTGCAGTTACATTTGGGACTTTAATTGCGCTACTTAAAAACGAGAAACCAATATTAGGAGTAATTAATCAGCCTGTGCTTAATGAATTTTTAATTGGAGATAATTACTCGGCCAAATTGAACGAGGTTGATACTAAAGTAAGAAAGTGCGAGAATTTAAATGAGGCGGTTCTGCTTACTACAGACCATTTAAATATTGGCAAGTACCAAAATCAAAAGAAATTCGATGAGCTGATTAAGAAAGTTTATATTTACAGGAACTGGGGTGATTGTTATGGCTACTATCTTGTAGCAACTGGCTATGCCGATATAATGATAGACCCTATAATGAATAAATGGGACTTATTAGCTTTAGTGCCAATAATAAATGGTGCTGGAGGTAAAATAACAGATTACCACGGCAAAGATGCTGTCACGGGCAATAGTATTATAGCGACGGGCGGTTTAATTCACGACCAGGTTGTAGAAATGTTGAATTAAGAATCTTTTCATATTTGACTGCATCAAACACCAGTAAAAAGGAGACAAATATGAAAAACATAACTGAAGGAACAGATTTTAATTTTCAAGAGGAAGTTTTACAATCGGATTTGCCGGTATTAGTAGATTTTTGGGCGCCGTGGTGTGCACCTTGTAGAATGGTTGCTCCAATTGTAGAAGAAATTGCAAATGACTTTAGTGGTAAATTAAAAGTTGTTAAGCTAAATACAGATGAAAATTTTCAAACTGCGTCTCTTTATGGAATCATGAGCATACCAACTCTTGGCATATTTAAAAATGGCAAATTAGTCGACTCTGTAATTGGAGCTGTACCTAAACAGTATCTCTTAAATAAACTTAAGCCCTACTTAGAGACAATAAATTAATCGATACAAAACAAAAATGCCCCAATGAAAAAGGGGCATTTTTGCAAATGGAGATGGAGGGGGGAATTACTTTTCAATTATTGCATCTGTAGCACAAACCTCAACGCACGATTTACAATTATCGCAAAGTTCAGGTACAATAAAAGTATAATCTTGCGAAAGGGGAGTGTAAGTTACTCCATTTATTGTGTACTCCTCACCTGCATTGTAAATTGCATTGTGCTCACACTCATCAACGCAAGCAGAGCAATTAATGCAATCTTCTGTTATTACCATCATTTTAGTATCTCCGTATAAGATGAAAAAAATTTTATTTTATTTATCAAAAAGCTTGCCTATAAATACCTGTTAAAATCTGTTTTTATACCTCTTTTTTTTAAGGAAAACAAAATTTTTTTCCCGTTACTTATTGTGCTTTTCCACAATTGATAATCATATTTTAAGCAATAGCAAGTATAAGAATAAAAAGATGACATATCTTGATAAGAAGCAAAATTATCATTAAGTACTATAGAAATAAAGACATAAAAATTAAAATTGTGAGTATTAAACTAATTTATTCACAATAATGATTTCAAGAAACAAGATTATGGGGAGAATTTTCAGAAAAGTTTGATTAATAAAAGTTGATGGAAAATAGATTGTATGATAAGTATTTTTTCTATAATTTTCGACTGTTCAAGTAAAAAAGTCGAGATTTAAAATGGGAGATGAGAGATTAAAAGAAAAAACAATAATTGAAGCTGCTAGAAACCGGTTTGCTCATTATGGTTTTTCTAAGGTTACAATGGATGAAATAGCATCAGATGTTGGAATGGGTAAAGCTTCACTTTATTATTATTTCCCAACTAAAGAGGAACTTTTCAAGTCAGTTATACTGGAAGAGCAGAACGAATTTGTGAAGAACTTAGAAGCAATTTTGCAAAAGAATACTTTAGCTTCAGAAAAGCTGAATGAGTACGTCGCTCAGCGAATAAAGTATTTTAGAGATTTGGTTAATCTTGGAATGCTTAGTGTTCATTCGATTTTTGATGTTAAGTCAATCTTTAAAAAATTATTTGAAGACTTAGGAAAGCAAGAATTGCTTTTGCTAAAAAAAATTTTTGACGAAGGGATTACTTCCGGTGAATTTACAAAGGAGCTGCCCAAAAATTTTCCAGATGCATTTTTACATGTTTTACAAGGTCTCCGTCTTCGCATAATTAAACATTTTAATGAACATCAAAAAAATGAAGATGCTTATAAGGAATTGGAAAGCGAAATGAGAACTTTAACTTACTATATAATTAATGGGATTAAGAACAAGTAAATTTATGAACAAAATTATAAGGGTCTAATTCATGGCACAAAATGAAAAGCTAAAGAATAAAGTTATGGTAAATTCAAACGGCGATGAAAATATTGAGGAGATTCCTCTTTACAAAAAGAAAAGACTAATAATTCCTTTGCTTTTGATATTTATTGCTGCAGTAATCACAGGATATTTTTGGTTTGTGAATATGCAAAACTTTGTTTCAACTGATGATGCATATATCGATGCGAACAGTGTTTCAATTAGTTCTAAGATACTTGGACGAATTGTTTATCTGGGTACTGATGGGGCTGATACGGTGAAAGCAAGTCAAATTCTTGTTAAACTGGATGACACAGATTTAAAAGCGCAAGAAGCCTCTGCAAAAGCAGAACTTCAACTGGCTCAAAAAAGTATTCTTCTTGCTGAAGTAAATGTTAAACGTGCACAGCAAGATTTTGACCGCGGTGAAGGACAATATAAAAACGGAGTAATTACTCAAGAACAATACGACCATTTGAAAGCCGCGCTCGATGCTGCAAAAGCAGAATATGAAATTGAACTTTCCAGAATTTCTGCAGCTAAAAGTAAACTTGATGTAGTTGAAACACAGTTAAGTAACACAGTAATTACATCTCCAATGGATGGTGTAGTTGCAAAAAGATGGGTATTGGTGGGTGATGTTGTTCAGCCGGGACAGCCTATTTTTACAATTTACGATTTGAAAAATATCTGGGTTACTGCCAATCTCGAAGAAACAAAACTTGCTCACGTAAAATTAGGAGGGACGGTAGAAATAGATGTTGATTCTTATCCAGATATGAAATTTTACGGTAAAGTATTTGAAATAGGTAATTATACAGCCTCTCAATTTTCTCTTATTCCGCCTAACAATGCATCGGGTAATTTTACAAAAGTTACACAGCGCGTGCCAATTAAAATTTCGATTCAGCCGGATAGTTTTTCCTTAAAAAATGACCCGCCAAAATTTAAACTTTTACCAGGTATGTCGGTCGAAATAAAAATAAGAAAGCAATAATAAATGGCAAAAAGAATTAAGAACATGAATAACGGAAGTGTAAAAAATCTTCACAGCCATCCTTCTTACCGCTGGTTTGTGCTGGCAAATGTAATGATGGGTACATTTATGGCAGTGCTCGATGCTACAATTGTAAACGTCGGCTTAACAAAAATGATGGCTGCTTTCGGTGTTAGTGTAGATAAAATAGAATGGGTTCTGACTGCTTATCTTTTAATATTTGCTGTTGTGCTTCCATCATCAGGATGGATTGCAGATCATCTCGGTTATAAAAAAACTTACATACTTGGATTGATTCTATTTACAGCGGGTTCACTCTTTTGCAGTCTTTCTGCAAACGAAAATGTACTTATTGCTTTTAGAGTTCTGCAGGGTGCTGGAGGCGGCTTTATAATGCCGGTCGGAATGGCAATAGTTACAAGGGAATTTCCACCGGAAAAAAGAGGAACTGCTTTAGGATTTTGGGGAGTTGCATCGGCATCTTCAGTTTCGCTAGGACCAATGATTGGCGGCTATTTAATTGATACTTTCAGCTGGCATGCAATTTTTGATGTGAATGTACCAGTGGGTATTCTTGCTGTTGTCGCATCACTGGTAATTTTAAGAGATTATAAAGTTGAAGAAACACGTTCGTTTGATATACTTGGATTTATTTCAATGAGTTCTTTTCTCGTTTTCCTTCTGCTTGCACTTTCTGATGGCAACGCAGCATGGAACACCGGTGGATGGACCTCCAATTTCATACTCACATGCTTTGCCATTTCATTCGTTAGTTTTGTTATTTTCATAATTACAGAACTCAGCATAAGACATCCCATTATAGACCTTCGAATATTGAAGAACCGCAATTTTGGAATGGCAAATATTATGCTGTTTATATTTGGATTAGCCTTCTTTGGTAATTCATTTCTTCTTCCGCTCTACCTTCAAAATTCATTGGGTTACACGGCGCTTCAGGCTGGACTTGTATTCTTCCCCGTCGGAATTATACAGGCTATAATGTCGCCTATTGCTGGTAAATTATCTGATAAAGTAAATCCTAAAATTCCTGTAATAATTGGTATAACTTTGACTTTTTTCAGCATGTATTTATACAAGAATTTATCGCTTCAATCTGAATATGGAGAGATTATACTGCCGCTTGTAATTCGAGGCTTCGGGCTCGGCTTTATGTTTATTCCTCTTAGTACAATTGCAATTAACGATATACCAAAAGAAAAAATGGCTCAGGCAACAGGTCTGTTTAATACAATTCGGCAGGTAGGCGGAAGTTTTGGTATTGCAATTCTTGGTTCACTTCTTACGAGAAGAATTATTTATCATACTCAGATTTTTGGTCAGGCGGTTGATCAAAATTCACCTGCTTTTAAGCATGTTTTTTACGGTCTTAGATACTTTGTACAGCAATCAGTTGGAAGTACTGGCAGCAAGGCATTGGCACAGGCTAAAGCTCTGATTGCAAGCAATGTAGCTGGTCAGGCGTTTGTTCAGGGTATAGCCGACGATTTCTTCGCAGGTGCAATAATTACTTTGTTTATTCTTATTCCAATGTTGTTTTTGAAATATCATAAAAAGACGAAAAACGTAAAAATTGAGGCTGTAGATTAATTTCACACTTCAGTTATGGAGATAAATTATGAAGTATAAAACTTTATTAGTAGCATTAATTCTGAACATTTTACTTGTTGGAAAATTTTTTTCACAAAATATTTCTAAAGATTCACTAACACTAAATGATGCAATAAGTCTAACACTATCTAATCAACCATTAATTCAACAAGCATTAGAAGAAATTAATGCCGCACAAGCAAGAATAAATCAGCAAAAAAGCTTTAACTATCCGGATGTTCATGCTAATTTGAGTTATACTCGAATTGGTCCCATCCCTAAAATACAATTTGGAGAAATGGGTTTTGAATTAGCACCAGCTAATAATTATAACGCTACTTTAACATCTTCACAAATAATTTATGATTTTGGAAAAAGAGATGCTCTCATTGAGCTTGCCTCTTCCTATAAATTAAAAGCTGAAGATAAAATTGACCTTATTAAAAATGATTTGAGTTATCAAACTGTTAAAACTTTCTATACAATTTTATTTTTGCAAAAAAGCATCGATGTAAAAGATGAACAGATAAAAACATTAACTAAGCACATTGAAGTAACAAGCAAAAAAGTTGAAAGTGGCACTGCAACTGATTTTGATATTCTTACTACTAAGGTAAGACTCGCTGCTGCCCAAAATCAAAAAGCCGACCTGGAGAATGCATTGAACAAAGCAAAAATATATTTGAGAAATCTATTCGGCTGGCCATCAAATAAAGAATTGAATTTGAACGGAAAATTAAATCTTGATTCTGCTTATATCGATACAACATCATTAATTAGTGAAGCACTTAAAAAAAGACCCGAAATGAAATTAGCATTAGACGCCCAAAAAAGTGCAATACTAATGAAACAAACTGCTTCTCTTACCGATGTACCCATTTTAAATATCACTGCAAATTACGGGTTCAAAAATGGGTATGAACCCAATCTTAATGTTCTTAGAGGCAATTGGGCAGCTGGTGTTTTTGCTTCTGTTCCAATATTTAATGGAAATCTAAAAAATGCAAAGATTGAGGAAGCAGAAGCTAACATAAAGTATGCATCGGCTGAATTACTTCAATTAGAAAGAGTTATTAAGACAGAAGTCGAACAAGCCGTTGCTGATTTAAACGCTGTGCGTTCTAAAATAAAAACTACGCAATTGCAGGTTGAACAGGCTAAACAAGCAGTCTCAAGAGCAGAAATTCAATATGCTAATGGCGTAATTACAAATCTTGATTTAATTGATGCTGAAACTGCACTTTCTGAAGCAGAATTGATGTATGTTCAAGTTATATACAATAATATCATTAATAAGTATAACCTTTATAAATCTATTGGTAAGATTCTTTGGTAAAGAGTTTTTAAATAAAGTAAAATCATGGGGAAAATAATTCTCAATGTAAAAAATCTTATTAAAAAATTTTAGAAAGGAGTTAAAAAATGGAGAAAAGAAAACTTGGAACTGAGGGACTTGAAGTCACTGCAATTGGATTAGGCTGCATGGGCATGTCAGAATTTTATGGACCGCAAAATGATGAAGAATCAATTAGAACCATACATAAAGCTATTGAACTTGGGATAAATTTTTTTGACACAGCAGATATGTACGGTCCATTTATAAATGAAGAATTAGTAGGCAAAGCTTTGAAGCCTTACAGAGACAAGGTTATAATTGCAACAAAGTTTGGCAATGTAAGAGGTAAAAATGGAGAATGGCTTGGAATTAATGGCAAACCCGAATATGTTCGTCAAGCTTGTGAAGCAAGTTTGAAAAGACTTGGCGTTGAAACTATTGACCTTTACTACCAGCATCGCGTTGATCCCAATACTCCAATTGAGGATACAGTTGGTGCAATGGCTGAATTGGTAAAGGAAGGTAAAGTTAGGTATCTTGGTTTATCTGAAGCTTCACCTAATACTATCAGGCGTGCAAACAAAGTTCATAAAATTACGGCTCTTCAAACAGAATATTCATTATGGACAAGGGACCCTGAAGGAGAAATTCTTGATACTTGTGAAGAACTTCAAATTGGTTTCGTTGCTTACAGCCCTTTAGGTCGAGGTTTTTTGACGGGGAAAATTAAATCAGTAGATGACTTATTTGAGGGTGATTATAGAAGAAATCATCCACGTTTTCAAGAAGAAAATTTAAAACATAATCTAATGTTAATTCAAAAATTAGAGGAAATCGCTGAAGAGAAGAACTGCACATTAGCCCAATTAGCTATTGCATGGGTAATAGCACAAAAAAATTATATAGTGCCAATTGTTGGTACAAAAAAAGTAAAATACCTTGAAGAAAATCTAAAAGCACTCGATGTTAAGTTAACTAAAGAAGATTTAGAAAAGATTGATTTAATTATGCCTAAAGGCGCAGTAAAAGGACCTAGATACCCCGAACAAGGGATGAAATCAGTCAACAGGTAAAGAGCTTTTACTTGCGTTAAAGTTTATCTCGCAAAATTCATTTTTTAATGAATTTTTGAATTGCTATTATATTATTAAATGATGAATCGGCTGTTAGCCTAATAGCAGTTCGCAAATATTACTTGTGAAGTTTGCAATCTATTAGTAGTGCAATTCTATAACTGGTATATGTAACAAAAGGAGCAACAATTACATCAATCGTATAATGAACGTGTTGCATCAAAACACAAGCTGCAACCAAGACAGTACTGATTAAAAAAATTGTTTTTAATTTTTTGTTTTGTGCAGTAAGAAAAAAAATAAACATTGTTGCTGTGTGCCCCGAAAAAAATAAATCTTTTAACAAAGTTTTCCCATTGCCAAATAACTCAACTACTGGGTCTTTAAGAGGTATAATAGTTGCTGGTGGGTTTAAAGGAAGAAAATATATTGTCAGCATTCGAAAAAGAATTACTAAAGCGTAAGATTGTAATGCAAGCATTAATTTATCCGGATGAAAACTTAAAGAAATTAATGCCAGCAATAAGGCTAAGTAAATTAAGCCAAAGGTTACCCATGTTACTTTTATTGCGGGAAACAGTGAGAGAAAAGGATCATTAAATGAAAATCCAGCTCTTGTTTCGTTGTATGCTAAAAACTTTGCCATCCAGTAAAGTATAAATGCTAATACAATAAATGAAAGCATGAAAAGAAAACGAAAGTTTGAATTAGATAAACCTTCTTGCCAAACTTTTCTAAATTGTTGAATGTTCATGCTGGCTGTTTTTTTGTTTAAAAAGTGGCATAAAAATAATAACGCAGCAAAAGAAAGACAATTATATTCTAACGAAAAATTTTATTTGCATTACATACAATTTCACGCTAAAACTTTTTATAGCATTCTTAAAAATGGGCTGCACTTATTTATGAAAAGTAGAAGTGTAAGGCTATCTTTATTCCTAATGATGAATTTTTTATGTGTATTTGGTATGTAAAAATTATAGCCAAAAACTTACTATCAAGGTTGGCTCTAATAAAATTTCGTTAGTGCTGAATGCAAATTTTTTTAAAAAGAAACTTGCACCAAACACGTTTATTGAAGAATAAAATGTTTGCCTTAGCTTACGGTTAAAATGTTGCCATCTAATTTTGTAGTGTAGCTCTTTAAAGCCTGTGGTGCAGGTCCTCTTACAACACTTCCTGAAGTATTGTACTGGCTGCCGTGGCATGGGCATGTCGAAATTCCATTTTGAAAAGGACCAACAGTACATTGCTGATGAGTGCATTGACGCGAGTAAGCTTTTACAACAGCCTGACTTTCACGGTATAATAAAAGTCCTTGTGGGTCAAGTGCGTTAGCACCGGTTGCAACACTGCCACCTATGTTTTGAAGGGCTGAGTATTGTGAACTAGAAATATCAAAAGTAACAGGATTACCTCCGCTGTTATTTTGAGGGGAAGTAGGATTTGAACCGTTATTGCTGCATGAATCTAAAATTGTAATTAATGCTGAACTTGCAGCAATTGCCCCTATTCCTTTGATTGATGTTTCAATAAAATTTCTTCTTGTTAGATTCAATTTATTTATTAGGTTAATTTTTTCCTTGAACTCCATTTGTACCTCTTAAAATTTTTTTGCAAAAATCAGTAACACTATTTAATAAATTAACAAAAATTCTAAAATCCCAAAATGATTACATATTATGCTCAGCATTGTTGAATTTCTATAGAACTTGTTAATTGTCTCGGAAGCTTAGCTTTTAGAATCAAGAACAATCGCAGAAAAATATGGTTTGTCAATACGTAATTTTTATAGAATACTTAACTGCTATATTTACGCGGCAAACAATAAAATTATTACTTTGGCTTTATTGAAGAACTTGATAGTTCGTTCATTTTTCTTATTTCTGCAGTACTGGTAGGATGGGTTAGTATATTAATGTTCTTATTTAATATTGAGTATTCTTCCTTTGATATTTTATTCTTCCAGTTGCCGCTAATCATTGCTATGCTAATAATAGCTATGTAGATGGCGACAACGCCGAAAGCAACTACCTTTTTCGAAATTTTTTTCTTGGTGAAATTAACTTTAACGTCGAGAGTATCTTTAACGGGACATACATCTATGCAACTTAGACACATAGAACACTCATCAGAAATAACTGTTTTGACCTTGTCAACCTTAATGAATGAAGGACAAGCTTTAGCACAAAGACCACAGTCAATACAGCTAACTGGATTTCTTTTTATTTTGGTGGGACTAAAAAATGAAATTAATCCAAGTAATGCACCGTATGGACATAAATATCTACACCAAAAATTTCTAATGAATATTGAGAGAACAAATAAAGAGCTGATAACTATTAAAGAAAACTGACTAATGTTAGCAAAAAAATAATACATTTTTAAATCTGCAGCTTTGTTATACTCGCTATCAAGAAACAATTTTACTGCACTGGCGCTCATAGCAAAGAAAATTGCGTAGATAAAAAATCCTAACAAGAGATATTTTAAAGATCTTAAAGGATAATCAATATAGCTGGGCAATTTGATTTTCCTTTTGAAAATTTTCTTTATTACTTTTTCACCAAAGTCACCAATAGTTTCCGAAATAAATCCAATCGGGCACAACCAACTGCAAAACGATTTGCTGTAAATGAACGACACAGTAAGAATTGCAATAAAAATGAAGAAACCTGCCGGATGAACAGGGTGTATCTCTCCAGTCATAAAGAAATAATAAAGGCTCATTAAAGCACTTATTGGTAAAAAGCCTTCAACACCTGCTGGGCGGTTGAAATAATCAGCACCTATTTTGTTCAACGAACTTATGAACAAATAAAACTCAATACCTATCCAAATGCACAGCAACAAAAACGATAGTTGAATTAAGAACCTGTAGCCTTGTATGGGTTTTCCTGTATTACGAATAAATTCTCTTTTCATAATTTATAGAATTAAATAAGATTTTATATTCTGATATCAATTATATTAATTTCATTCAAAATGGTCAAGTTAATTTCTATAATTGCAAAAACATTAAAAAATATTAAAAAATTCAAGAAAAATTATACTAAAATAAGATAATCGTGACCCACTTTATTTTTTTATTGATTTACATTCATATAATAATTATGTTAATACAGAATGATTTATCTGATTATGATGTTTTTACCGCAAAGATTAAAATATGGAATGCAAATTGTGATTTATCTGTCTAAAAATAAATTAAGTAGACCAATACCAGCTCATAAGATTGCTAATCAATTGAACATACCAAAAGAATTTGCAGCAAAGATATTACAAGAACTTGCAGGCAATGGTATACTCAAATCACAAAAAGGGAAAAATGGGGGTTTTAATTTGTGTGTTAACCCGTCCGAAATAAAAATTGAAAAAGTTTTTTTAGCGTTAGGATTCGTAACCAACTTTAATGAGTGTGTTTTTGAATCTAAATCAGTGTGTGAAAAAGAAAAATGTTCTTTTTGCAATGGTTGGAGAATGTTTATAAATGATTTCAATTTCATGATTAGAAACTATTCTTTAGATAAAATTTATGAACAGTCTAGTTACCATGTAAATGGTTAAAATAAACTAAGGGAAAGATTTTAACCTAATTGAGCAGTAAAATGATAAAATTAAATTCAACTAGTTATGCGAATATTATTAATTGGCTTTCTGATAAGTTGTATAAATATATGCTTAAAGAAGAACGAATGTTGTTTACATTAATTATATATTCAGAGAATTCAAAAAGGTTTAATGAGGGGCCTTTGGAAATATAATGAATCCAATTGTAAAAAATAATTCAGCTAAAAATAATGTAGATACCATCAAACAGTTTGCTTCTGTTTATGGTTTATAAAAGTTACTTCTCATGCTTTGGAATTAACATATTAAAGAACGAGAAAATTTTGAAAGAGATTTACATAAACATAACCATCTTGAAAATAACATTCTTTTTCACAAAGTAATAGAATTAAAAAAATAATCAAAATACTAAAGGAGACAGAAAATGAAAAAACTATTAAAATAATCGTTGTACTAACGGTAGTAGCTTTAACAGCATGTGGTGATAATGCGGGTAACAGCAATACTTCCTCGAACTCTGATCTAGAGGCTAAAGCAAAAAAATTTGGTTTAACAGCGTGGGAATACGAAAATGGTATTGGTCCAATTAAGAGTAAACTTAATATTGGAAACAGCATAGATGAAGTAATGGCAAAAAGCGGTGAGAAAATATTTGAAACTAAATGTATGTCGTGCCATAAAATTGATGAACGTTATGTTGGGCCCGCATTGAAAGGAGTTGTAGGAAGGAGAACCCCAGAATATGTAATGAACATGATATTAAACCCAACAGAGATGACGCAAAAACACCCAGAAGCGAAAAAACTGCTGGCTCAGTATGCAACACAAATGACATTTCAGAACGTAACACAAGATGATGCAAGAAAATTGCTTGAGTACTTACGTTCTGTTTCAAAATAAAATAATGGAGGGGAATATGAAAAAAATAATGTTAATTTCTTTTGCAGTCATTCTTTCTTCTATTACATTTGTTAACTGTACTCAGTCTGGAGAAACCGCAAATGATGAAGAAGCTGCAAAAAAAGTTTATGTAGCACCGGGTAAGTACGATGAGTTTTATGCTTTTCTATCAGGTGGTTTTAATGGTCAAGTGTCAGTCTACGGATTACCATCTGGAAGGTTATTCAAAATTATCAGTGTTTTTTCTCAAAACCCGGAAACCGGCTATGGATATTCGGAAGAGACCAAACCAATGCTTATGACTTCCTATGGTTATATCCCTTGGGATGATGCACATCACCCTGAATTATCTATGACTAACGGTGTACCAGATGGCAGATGGCTTTTTATTAATGCCAACAATACATGTCGTGTCGCCAGAATTGATTTAAAATCTTTTGAGACTGCAGAAATAATCGAGATACCCAACTCAGGCGGCAACCATGGCTCACCTTTTGTAACAGAAAATAACGAATACGTAATTGCCTCTACCAGATTTAGCGTACCTATTCCGGAAAAAGATGTTCCAATTTCGTCTTACAAAGAAAACTTTAAAGGTACGCTTACATTCATTAAAGTAGATCCTCACAATGGTGATATGAGTATTGCATTTCAGATTCTTGTGCCGGGTTTGGATTACGATTTGGCGCATGCAGGAAAAGGACCTTCTCACGATTGGGCTTTTTTCACTTCATATAACAGTGAACAAGCAAATTCGCTTTTGGAAATAAATGCATCCAAGAATGATAAAGATTTTGTTGCAGCAGTGAATTGGAAACTTGCTGAAAAATATCTTGCAGAAGGCAAGGGCAAAAAAATGCAAACCACTTATTACAACAATTTTTTTGATGAAAAAACACTTACAGCAAAGTCAAATAAAATTACAAGTGTGACTATATTGAATCCTAAAGATTGTCCCGGCTTAATTTATTATTTGCCTACTCCAAAATCTCCACATGGTGTAGACGTAGACCCATCAGGTGAATACATAGTTGCTGGCGGAAAACTTTCAACTGTAATTCCTGTCCATTCATTTTCTAAAATGCTTAAGGCAATTGAGAAAAAAGATTTTATAGGCGATAAAGATGGAATCCCAATCTTAAGATATGAATCTGTAATTGCCGGTGAAGTTGAAAACCCGGGGCTGGGTCCCTTACATACAGAATTTGACGGCAAGGGTTATGCCTATACTACAGCATTTATTACTTCCGAAATAGTAAAATGGAAATTAGGAACGTGGGAAGTTGTTGACAGAATTCCAACTTATTATTCACCTGGTCACCTTTGTATTCCCGGCGGCGATAGTAAAAATCCCTGGGGTAAATATTTAATTGCTCTAAATAAAATTACTAAGGATAGATACTTACCTACTGGTCCTGAACTTTGTCAATCGGCACAATTAATTGATATTACCGGCGATAAAATGAAGATACTACTCGATTTTCCGACAGTTGGAGAGCCTCATTACGCACAAGCTATTCCAGCAGATATTATTATGAAAAACAATCAGAGAATTTATGAGTTAGAAAAAAATGAAAATCCTAATGCAACTAAAAGTGAAAAATATGCAAGAGTGGAACGTAAAGGTGATGAGGTGCATGTATATCTTACTGCAACTCGTTCACATTTTAAACCTGATAACATAGAGGGAATAAAAGTAGGCGATAAAGTTTATTTCCATGTAACAAACTTAGAACAAGATTGGGATATACCCCATGGATTTGCTGTTAAAGGTTCTAATAATAGTGAGCTGCTTATAATGCCGGGAGAAACAAAAACAATATTATGGCAGCCTCAACAAGAAGGTGTTTATCCTTTTTACTGTACTGATTTTTGTTCTGCTCTTCATCAGGAAATGCAAGGTTACGTTAGAGTTTCGTCTGCTAAAAGTAATACGAAAATTTCTTTTAACTGATATGAAAATTCTTTTTTTGAAAGGATTGATGTCATGAAAACTATCTCAAGATTATTACTGTTGTTTGCAACGTTAATGATAACAGGTTTATTTTTTTTCCCAATATGGAATATTGATCTTCATGCACCACAGTATCCTGAAGGAATTGGACTAAGAATTTGGTTAAACAAAATTACAGGTGAAAAGCCTTTTGATTTGATTAATATTAATAAACTTAATCATTACATTGGGATGAAACCTATTGTACCGGAATCAATACCCGAACTAAAATATATGCCTTACATTGTAGCTGGAATTATTCTGTTTGGTATGTTGGTTATTTTGCTGAAAAAAAGGCAGCTTGTTTTTGGATGGATAGCTTCAATTGTTGTTATTGCAATAATTGGTTTGTATGACTTTTACATGTGGGGCTATCATTACGGGCATAACTTGAGTCCTGAAGCACCAATTAAAGTGCCTGGGATGACTTACCAGCCGCCGCTTATTGGCTCAAAACAATTGCTGAACATGAAAGCGGAGTCGCTCCCAGGCATTGGTGGCATTTTATTAGGTTTGGCTGTCTTAATTGCAATAGCAGCAATTATAATTGATAAAAGAGAATTAAAAGGGAATTAATGTTAATGAAAAAATACATTCTTTTAATTTTGTTTTTTGTTTCGATTGGCTGCAGTAATAAGCCGGAACCTGTTTCCTACGGCAGTGATTCCTGCTCCAATTGTAAAATGTTAATAACAGACCCAAAGTTTGGCAGTGAAATAGTTACAACGAAAGGAAAAATTTTTAAATTCGATTCGATTGAGTGTATGGCTTACTTTTCGACTAAATTAGGTGATGCAGCAGCTTCGTTTTGGGTTACTGATTTTTCTCAACCTGAGGATTTAATGGAAGCAAAAAATTCTTTCTTCTTAAAAAGCGATAAGATTAAAAGTCCAATGGGTATGAACTTAGCCGCTTTTGCAAATAAAAAAGAATTACAAACAGCAGCTGCTGAATTTAACGGTTCGCAATTAACTTGGAAAGAAGTTGTTAATTATGTTAAAAAACAATGGAATTAAAAACACAGGCATGATGATTAGATTTAAGAGAATATTGTTGAGTAAAATTTTTCTGCTGTTAGTTTTTGCACCAATATTGTTACCAGCAAAAACAATCAAAGTAGGTCCAAATGAAAACATTAATTCTCTTAAAAAGGCATTAGGAATTGCGAATGTTAATGATACAGTAATAATTAAAAAAGGGATTTATAATGAAGCGCCCCTTGTTGTTACTAGACCAATCTTTTTGCTGGGAGAAGATTTCCCTGTTTTAGATGGACAAAACAAGAATGAAATTCTTTTAATTAAATCAAATAATGTGGTTGTAAAAGGAATTTTTTTTAAGAATGCTGGCATCAGTTTTATTCATGATAATGCAGCCGTAAAGCTGGATAGCGTTTCAAATTGTGTTATTGAGGGGAATAAATTTTCAGAAAATTTCTTTAGTATTTATCTGTCAAATTCATCCTTTTGTAAAATAATAGGCAATCAAATCACCGCTCATTCAAAAAGAGAAACTTACTCTGGCAATGGTATCCATCTTTGGTATTGTAATAACATAATAATTGAGAAGAACAAAATTAGTGGTCATAGAGATGGCATTTATCTTGAATTTGTTTCCAAAAGTAAAATTGATAATAACTTCAGCGAAAAGAATTTGAGGTACGGATTGCATTTTATGTTTTCGGATAGCTGTTCATATACTAATAACATATTCCAAAAAAATGGTGCTGGTGTGGCTGTGATGTATAGTCGTTTTATATCTATGTGTAATAATTATTTTCAATATAATTGGGGTAGTGCTTCTTATGGTTTGCTCTTAAAAGAAATTTCGGATATTCGTGTTGATAGTAACAGATTTAATAAGAATACAGTTGGAATTTATTTAGAGGGATGTAGCCGCATTAAAATTTTCCATAATGATTTTGTTAATAATGGTTATGCTGTAAGATTAATGTCTAACTCTGTAAACAATGTTTTTAAAAAAAATAATTTTATAGGTAATGCTTTCGAAGTAGCAACAAACAGCCGCACAAATTTTAACGAATTTGACTATAACTATTGGTCGGATTATAGCGGTTATGATTTAAATAAAGATGGAATTGGTGACGTGCCGTATCATCCAGTCAAATTATTTTCTATAATTGTCGAAAAAAATAGGCCGGCATTAATTCTTTTAAGAAGTTTTTTTATTAGCATTTTGGATTTTGCTGAAAAAATTTTTCCTACAATAACTCCCGAAACTTTGATAGATAAAAATCCCTTGATGAAAAAAATTGTATGATTGAGATTAAAAATCTATATAAAAAATTCGGCAGCCTTGCAGCTTTGTCTGATGTTAATATTCAATTCAAAAACAGTTCTTTAAATTATTTAGTTGGACCTAATGGTTCCGGCAAAACTACATTAATAAAGTGCATTTTAGGATTAGTAAAGCCAACCAGCGGTGAAATTTTTGTTGATGGTGTGAAATTAAACGGAAATTATAAGTACAAAGAAAAAATTGGTTATATGCCTCAAATAGCTCACTTCCCAGAAAATTTAACTGTAAGAGAAATTATAAGTACAATTCAAAATTTGCGTTCCGAGAATATACGTTACGATGAAGAGCTGATAGAAAACTTTAAGTTGAATAGTGAAATGGATAAAAGATTAAAAAATTTATCCGGGGGAACACGTCAAAAAGTTAATGCTGCAATAGCCTTTCTTTTCGATCCGCAAATTTTAATATTAGATGAGCCTACAGCAGGTCTTGACCCAGTTTCATCAAGCATACTAAAAGATAAAATTATTGCCGAGCGCAAACGGGGCAAGACAATCATTTTTACTTCACATATATTAAGTGAGTTAGAAGAGTTAGCTGAAAACGTGGTTTTTCTTCTTGAAGGTAAAATTTATTATAACGGTACAATAAGTCACTTAATCGAAAAAACTAAAGGCTCAAATCTTGAAAGAGCAATTGCATCAATTATGAGCGGAGAAGCAGCATGAATACACTTTTAAAGATAATAAAATTTCAACTGCACGATATTTTAAGAAGCAAGTGGTTAATTATATATTGGCTGTTCTTTTTATTAATTACCTATGGGTTCTTTGCGCTTTCTTCGGATTTTTCAAAAGTGTTAGTTAGCCTTATTAACATAATACAAATTGTAATCCCGCTTGTCTCAATTGTCTTTGGAACGATTTATTTGTATAGCAATAGAGACTATGTAATTTTTATGCTTTCACAGCCGATAAAACGTAGCACACTTTATTTTGGACTATTTCTCGGTTTATTAATACCGCTAATTGGATGCTTTGTATTTGGAATTTCAATTTCAATAGTTTTGTTTGTAAGCAGTGTAGGTGAGAATTGGCTCTCATTAGTATATTTAATTATTTCCGGGGTTTTTCAGACAATAATTTTTACTGGCCTTTCATTTTTGATATCAACATTAAATGAAAATAAAATGTTGGGTTTGGGCTTATCCTTATTTATTTGGCTCTTTTTCTCCGCAATTTATGATGCTTTGTTCTTATTAATTCTTCAATTTTTCCAGGACTATCCTTTAGAGAAGATTTCTATTGTAATTACAATGTTTAATCCAATTGATATTGCGAGAATTCTTATTATTTTACATTTGGATATTTCAGCACTGATGGGTTACACTGGAGCAGTATTTCAAAAATTTTTTAATAACGATTTAGGAATTGCAGTATCTCTACTTTTGCTTGTATGCTGGTCGATTATACCCGTAATAATTGGCAGAAAAAAGTTTTCTATAAAAGATTTTTAGCAAATAATACATTCATTAAAAATTATTATTAAATTAAAATGAAAATTTTTCTAAGAAAGAAAAATAAACTCGGTATAGAACATCACACACTAAATAGTGGAGGAGATAAATGTTAAAAAAGTTATTATTAGTTTCTGCGCTTTTTATATTTACTGAGTTTATTCAAGCGCAAGATTGTATTACCTGCCATAAAAATGTTACGCCGAACATTGTTACTGATTGGCAGTTAAGTATGCATGCAAAAAGTGATGTAGATTGTGCAGTTTGTCATGGAACTGAGCATACATCTGCTGAGGATGTTGCGAAAGCAAAGTTACCCACTGTAGAAACCTGTGCAAACTGTCACGAAGAACGAGTTGCCCAATTTAAGAAAGGAAAACACGCTGCAGCTTGGGCTGCGATGAAAGCAATGCCGACAATTCACATGCAGCCAATGGCATTGATTGAAGGTATGAAAGGATGTGGTGGCTGCCATAAAATTGGAATCAAATCTGAAGAAGAAATTAAACAACTTAGAAAAGATGGTTCTTTGTTTGGAAATGCCTCTTGCGATGCATGCCATACACGTCATACTTTCAGTGTTGAAGAAGCACGACAACCACAAGCATGTCAAACTTGTCACGAAGGCTTTGACCATCCGCAATGGGAAATGTATTCCAACTCCAAACACGGTGTAAGATATTTACTGAAACAAACAGGTGTACTGCCTAAAGAAAGTTCTGCACCAACTTGCCAAACATGTCACATGCAGAATGGTAATCATGAGGTTAGAACTGCATGGGGATTTTTAGCAGTTCGTTTGCCTATGCCGGAAGATAAACAATGGGCAAGCGATCGTGCTACAATTCTTCAAGCATTAGGTGTGCTCGATATGAAAGGTCAACCAACAAAATTAGTTGATGTTATTAAAGCTGCGGATGTTGCACGGCTTAGCCAAGAAGACTGGCAAAAAGAACGTGATAAAATGTTAAAAACCTGCGGTCAATGCCACTCTGAAAATTTTGCTAAGGGTGAACTGCTAAAGGGCGATGATATGATTAAAAATGCAGACCATCTAATGGCTGAAGCAATTAGAGTTGTTGCAGATTTATATAAAGACGGCATAATTAAAAAGCCGGCTAATTATCCATTCGCCTTCCCAATGCTTTTGACGTTTCACGATGCACCAACTGTAATTGAACAAAAACTGTTTGTAATGTTCTTAGAACATAGAATGAGAACTTTCCAAGGCACTTTTCATGCAAATCCGGATTATGCTTTGTGGTACGGCTGGAGCGAAATGAAAAGAGATTTAACTGAAATTAAAGAACTGGCTGCACAAATGAGGAGAGAGCATAAAAAGTAAATTATAAAGAGGCTGTCTTTAAAGTAATATTTCAAAAAATAAATCAGTGAAAACTTGTGCTGAGTTTCAGAAGCATCCGTTAAATCAGCGTGCTATTTTTGAATAAAAATTACTTTTTTGACAGCCTTTTTATTGTTCTTTATTTCATAGGGACTTCTGAAAAATTCGATGAGTCATTCCCGTGGAAACGGGAATCCAGTGTTTTCAAAGTAGGTTCCCACTCGGGGCTGACTAATGAGAATTCACCACCTTGTGGAAAGTAATTGTTCAAATGAAAAATCCTGCTTGCCGAATGAATTCGTTCAGCAGGCAGGCCGTGAAAATCCGTTGTAATCGGTGTCGTCCGTGTTCCAATTTTTAAAAAATAATACTTTTTGGACAGCCTCGACAAGTTTCGTGGGAATGACAACTGCTGATAATTCTATTTTTCAGATGTCTCTCATAATCATTAAATAAAATCCTATTAATTTGTTTATATCTATTCTCTCTTTCATTCTTTTTTAAAAAAATAATTCAGATAGAATTATAAATTCCCGTTCGTTTACACAAATGGTAAACAAATACATTAAAGTTTTCTTGCAATAACAATCGGTGCTTTTAGTGTTTCTACAACAGTGTTATCATTGCTTATCGCTTCTACAAATAAAATATAAATTCCAATTCTTAAAGGTGTTCCACTGTCACTCAAGCCATCGAAAATTACTGAATAATTAGAGCCAACCGACTTGTTATTTAAAATTGTTCTTACTAATCTTCCCATAATATCGTAAACTTTTATGCGGACTTGTGAAATTTTCTGGGATAGATTCAAAGTAATAATTGAAAAATCTTCAAAGCCGTCATTGTCTGGTGAGAAAGGATTTGGCTCTATTGAAATTTTTGATTGCTTATTTTCGTTATTGGTAAAAATAGAATTTATTTTGCCAGGCGTGGCACCATATATGTCAACAGAAGTACTCCAATTTGTGAAATCATTTGTTGGTATTAATGGGTTAATCCGTTCTAATGATTTGTTTTTTGTATTTAAAATATTTTTGTTGTGCCAGCTGCTTTGGTAATAGAGTGAATCAATAGTTTTTCCGCTAATGTCCCTTAGAATAATTTTATCACTGCTATTTAATAAATTTAACGAAGACTTATTTGCTATGGTGGTATAATTAAAAGTGTTAAGCCATGTGTAATTTTTGAAAATTGATGAATCTGCACTTAAGATAAAATATTGTTGTGGTGGCAGCATTAAACTTGTAGCTGATAATTTGGTTTTTGAGCCAGATGAATTTTCGATTGTCCAATTACCAAGTTGAATTGAATCGTTGGTTGTGTTATAGAATTCAACGAATTCAGAATTTCCAATTTCTGGGTCGAACATAACTTCATTTATAACAAGTGAATTAGAAGAATATGAAGGGATATTTATAATTGAGTTTGGTAAGCCTGGTGTTGCACCGTTGAGATTAATTGAACTAAACCAATTTGTGCTGTCGGAAGTTGGCTTGGTGAATGAAAATCTTTCTAAGGAATGACCCTTTTGTGAATCCCAAGTGGACTTATATTTCAGACTATCAATTACAGCATTTCTAAAATCATAAATTATGATTCCATCTTCTGTGTTTCCGAGCGAACCAAATTTAGCTTGAAAAAATTTCTCTGTTGGATAGAATGGGTAATGTAATGAATCATTAGTAATAACAGCAAATTCATGTGGCTGCAAAACAATATCTTTATCCGTAATAATTGCTTTTGTCGGCGAAGGCAGAATATCGCTTACTAACCAGTTTTTTAAATTTACTGGTTCGTCAGAAGCATTTATAATTTCAAACCATTCAGATTCGCCACTTAATGGATCGAACATAATTTCATTAATAAGAAGTGCACCCCTTGAAGAACCCCCTATTATTTTTTTTGTTAAATAATTATTTAAAGTATCCTCATCTAAATTATAATTTACTTTTGCTGCTATTATCAAAGTGTCTTTAATTTGTATTTGTGGGTCAATTGTAAGTAGAGTTGAATCTTTACTTTCAATTGAATTACCGTTTTTTTGTCCGATAAAAATTAATTCATTGTTTTCAATTTGGAAAAAATTTACTGTAAAAGAAGAGGCTAAATTCAATCCAACATTTTTTAGCTTTGCCCAAAGCGATATTTTCTCGCCTCTTGTAGGAAATTCTGGAATTGTGCCTATTTGTATTAATGCTATATCGTTATTTTTAGTTGTAATACTATTCGTTCGTCCTGGGGTGCTTAATTCGATATCTCGAGAAGAGTCCCAATTTTCTTTACTTGTTGATAAATAAACAGCCGATTTCCTTTCTAACGATTTTCCATTTTCTCCGCCCCATAAGTGTGAATAAAACACTGAATCTACTGTTACATTACGAAAATCTTTTAGAATAATGCCATCTTCATCGTTATTGAGGTTTGCAAAATTTGCGTATATGATTTTTGAAGGAATAACACGATGAACTAAATTAATAGAAGAGTCTTTTGCTAACACAATAAAATTTTTGGGTTCAATTATTACATTTGTTTTTGTTATTGTGGTTACTGTTGGTTTTGTAAGTACGTCGGATATAATCCAGTCTTTAAGATTAATGTTATACTCGGAATTATTATAAAGTTCAATCCATTCTGGTTCACCGTTTGTTGGGTTATACATTATTTCGTTTATCACCACTGCGTTATTGTAATAGTGTGGACGAACAGATTTTATAAATTTGTTATTAGTAGTGTCCTGGTCAAAAGAATAAATTACCTCTACTTCAAAAGTGATTTCCACTTTTATTTCACTTATTTGATAATTAAAATTGTACAGCAACGAATCACCCGCAGAAAGTAAAATATTATTTTCGTCCAACCTTTTTCTTTCTGAATTTGTTTCTATTTGATAAAGTACAATTGAGAAAGCAGCGCTGTTGTAACCTGTATTTTTCACTTTTGCAAATACGTTTACGTTTTCATTTATTTTAGGTTCAGTTGGATTAAAAAGTAAATCAGTTATTTTAACATCATAATCTTTAGGCGAAACAGAGTTAATTTTCCCTGGCGTTCCACCTTTTTCGTCAATTGAAGTTTTCCAATTCAATGAATCGATAGAAGGATTTGACGTTTTTATCCTTTCTAAAGATTTACCGTTGCTTCCGCCCCATGATGAATTGTATTTTAACGAATCAATTACTCTGTCGTATTTATCTGTCAATATAACTTTATCGGAAGAATTATTTAAAGTGGGAAAAGATGAGACTATAAACTTTGATGTAATTGAATATTTATTAAAAATGCGGTCATCTTTTGCTATAAGAAAATATTCATGTGGCAAAAGCTTTAGCGAATCGTATATTATTGTTTGTGTTTGAGAATTGTTGGACATCTTATAGCCATACAAGTCAATTGTCTTTTGACTTTTATTGTATAATTCAATCCACTCCGGTTCAACAGAAGAAGGTGCATACATAATTTCGTTAATTATAACATCTTCTCGTTGTTCGTTCGTCTGAATTCCTGTTAACAAAGAGCTGAGAAGATTATTAGATGTATCTTCGTCTACGTCGTAATTAACGTAAGCCAAATAAGAATTTGTGCCTAAAAGAAGATTATCAGAGTTTTGCAATTCAAAGTTGAATATTATACTATCACCGGCATTAATTGGGATAGTCTGAAATTTATAGATTAACTCATTTGCATCTGGGATGTTGTTTTTATTTGAGTTTTTGTAAATGCCCAATTCATATTTCTCTGCAGTTAATAAGCCATTGTTTTTGAGAGAAACACTTCCTTTTGCATTGTTATTATCGAAGACATACTGTGAATCAAAACTAAAGTTACTTATTTCAAGGTCATATTTTTTTGGTGAGACCGAGTTTTTGTAGCCTGGAGTAGCGCCAAAAATGCTTAGGGAAGTTTTCCAATTTGATTTTTTAGTTGAAGAATCTTCTGGAAGAATTCTTTCTAATGATTTTCCATTATACCCGCCCCAGTTAGAAAAATAATAAAGTGAATCAATTACTCTATTTAGTGAATCAAGTAGCATGACTCTATCGCCGGAGTTATTCAATGCAGCAAAAGTATGAATTACAGTTTTAGATGGAATTTGATAAATGCTAAAAATTGAACTGTCTTTTGCAATTATTAAATATTCTTTTGGTGAAAGAAAAATCGTGTTGTTAACAACTACAGTTGTATCGCTGCTATCTGAAATTTTGTAATGGAACAAGTCAACAGTTTTATTAGAACGATTATAAATTTCTAACCATTCAGTTTCTGGTGGTTCTGGTGTATACATCAGTTCGTTAATTATTAAGTCGCCGCGCTGTTCATTAGTTTGAATGCCTATGAACTTTGCGTAAGCAACATTATTGTCTGGATACTCATCCAAATTAAATTCGGCTAAAACGATAAATTTGTTTTCACCAAGTGGGTAATTAGTTACAAGAAAACTATAATCTTTTGTTGCACCACTGTCTAAAGACTGGTTATTAAATTCTTGAAAAAGTTCATTTGTATCGCCTAAATTATTGGCATTTATGTCGTGGTAAACTTTCACAGAAAAATTAGCGGAACTCAAGCCAATGTTTTTCACGTTAAATTTTGCTAGGACTGGCTTGTCATCAATGCCGTATTTTGATTCGAAGGAAAAATTTTCAATTAAAACATCATTTATTCTTGGGGAGACGGAGTTATTAAAACCTGGAGTTCCATGCTTTGAAATTGAATTTGACCAGTTAGTAGCTGAATTATCTTTATTTAAAAAAATTTTTTCATCGGAAATACCTATAGCATTATTTGCCGAATAGTCATACGAGTCAATCACTTCACCAGTAGCAGCTAATAAAGAGATTGTTCTGCTACTTGTGTTAGCCATGCCATTTGAGCCAAAAGAGTTATCGTTTGTTTTAAGTACTAAAACATTTTGAGGGATTAAATTTTTGTATACGCCATTTTCAAAATCATAATCTTTTTCGATAACAACTGCAAAACTATTTGGTTGAAGTAATGTTCCGCCTATGAAAGATACGAAGGAATCTTCAGTAGATGTGTAATATTTAAATTTTATTTGAGAAAGGTCAATTGTTTGAGTTGATGAAGTATTATAGATTTCAATGAATTCGCCATTTGGTTCAGATGGATAAAACATTACCTCAGAAAAAGTAAGTGGGTTAGATTGTTGAGCAGTTAAGTTAAGATAAGACAATAAAATGAGTAAGAAGGATTTAATGAAAAATATTTGGGGCTTCATATCCTGCTGCATTTTTAAAATATAAAATAAGATTAATAGTTCTTTGATGCATCAAAAAAATTTGACTTGTCCCGATGCTTTTTATCGGGGAAGCAAATCACAACATGGAAGTAATGAGATGGAAGTTCGTATTTTTGGGAAAGAATCTTTTGATATAGACCTTACCGCTATATCGCCGGTGTATGGTTGGGCGTGGGCGGGCGTTTCTTCCACTCCTATATCAAATAGCCATTCCGTTGGCTGGATTAAGTTTAGTTCGGATACAACATCAACTGATAAAAGCTTAATTATCGAAGGTGCCCAAAAATACGGCGTCTACCTTAATCGCAATACCAAAGAGCTTATGGGTTATGCTTGGAGTGGAATCCCTTGTAGCCAAGGTAGCAAAGAAGTTTGCGGTTATGGTTGGATATCATTTAATAAAACAGATCTTATAGATAGCAATGGTTCTTTTATGGACCCACCAAAAATAAATAATAATAAATTAATAGGCAATATAAGGTTTTTTAGTTTTTTTGATTCTTCAAATACTTCTTGGGATGGATTTGTTAACTTAGGTTTAGGTAACATAGATTACAACACATCCACAGGGGTTTTGTCTGGGAGTACAAATGAGGTAAGTGTTGTTCCTAAAATTTATTTCTGCGACCCGAATAATCCCGACAACCCAATTTATTGCGTCTATGTTTCTTCCACAACCTACCCTGCCCAAACTCCAAAGGCAAAAATAGAAAAACCAAGAAATGTGACTGCCCGACCAA
The DNA here is from genome assembly GCA_041538185.1 of Melioribacteraceae bacterium 4301-Me. Lineage (NCBI taxonomy): Bacteria > Pseudomonadati > Ignavibacteriota > Ignavibacteria > Ignavibacteriales > Melioribacteraceae > Pyranulibacter > Pyranulibacter aquaticus. Next base: position 91,312 of record JBGORM010000009.1, read on the forward strand.
ATCCTTGCTCCAATGGCTCCTGCTCTATCACTGTCAGTTGGACAAACCCTCAGGATTATAGCGAGGTGAAGATTATGATGTTTAATATTGATGAGGCCAACAACCGAAATGCACCAAATGCATTTAACAGATGTAAAACAGAAAGCAATGTGACAAGGTGTTGGAGAGATGTAACTATATATGCCGAGAATCTTAATGTCGACCAAAAAACAATTCAATCTTCAGGTAACCAAATTTGGAAAATAAAGAAACTTGAGCCAAACACTAAATATCTTCTTCTAATTCGAGGAATAGTTAAACAATAAAAGCAAAAAATTAAATATTTTTATAACATCGCAAATCCGGAAATAGGTGAGGTGTTTTTATTTGCCGCTACTCTTTGCTTTTTTTTGCATTTATGATATAATATATGCAGTTAATTAAAAAATGAAAAAATAAAAGGAGGAATATAAAATGAAAAAGCTCATAATTTTGTTTATGGCTTTGTTTTTGTTTACAACAAAAACAGAAAGCCAGCGCCTCTATATATATGGTGCTGAGAGAGTTGATACTCTCCACTTATTTTATAATTTTGTTAGAGTGGGGAGATATGTTTTTGGAGTTGGTGGTATTTTTGGTGTTAATGGTGCCGGAGTATATGTGTCTTCCATTGATTCTCTTTCCAAGTGGACAAAAGCTCCTAATGTTGGCGTTCTCGGAGAAGGTGATTTTATAGCAACCACAAAGGGTTATATTGTTGTTTCGAGCGGCATAGGTACATACCTTTCTCCCGATACCGGGAGAACATGGTATGCGAACAGAGAATATGCCCCATTTGCTATGTTACCTTTATCAGATGGATCCTTCCTTGCAGGTGGGATGTATAAACTTTTTCGTGTCCGAGGGGATGTGTCACCTAATATAGTAGATGAAAATTTGTGGCAAAAAATACTAGATTCTACCACCATAGGAAGGAATACTCCCAGATTTCTTTATAGAACCAGCACTGGCAGGATTTTGATGTACGTGCTGGGGCTTGATCATACAAAAGAGGGGATATGGATATCCGATGACGACGCAAAGTCTTGGCGGCGCCCCCATCCAAATTTGGATGGGAGATTGGGTACTTTATTCCGCTCGATGGCTGAGTATAACCACATACTCATAGGAAGAGCGGAGGATGGGACTTTCGTCTCCTATAATGACGGGGAGACATGGAACAAGATTCTTGGTCCTGTTTTCTATACCTCAACTGGTCAAAGACTGTTTATAGATTCTTATACCAATGTATTTGCCTCCCCATCTATTGGATATCTTACAGGGGGGGAAAAAATGTTATGGAGTTGGGACTTGTCTAACTGGGAAGTACTCTTCCCAGATAGTGCTGACATTTCTGATGTTTACGGGATTGTGGAAATACAACCCGATAAAATTTTAGTAAGCGCAAGCGGAGGCTTGTACTTACTAAAGATGACTGCCTTAAATCCAGTGGAAGAGAAAGAAATCACTACTTCATTTTCCCTTTCACAAAACTATCCAAACCCATTTAACCCAACGACAACGATTCGCTTTTCACTGCCTAAAAGTTCAAAAGTAAAACTAATAGTCTTCGATGTTCTTGGCAAAGAAATAGCAACGTTGGTAAATGGGGAGTTAGATCAAGGCGAGCATTCGGTTGTCTTTAACGCGCAAAACTTGCCCAGCGGAGTGTATTTATATAAACTAACCGCCGGGGATTTTGTCCAAACCAGAAAAATGCTTTTACTC